>JAHFJF010000079.1 GCA_023245975.1 archaeon | reverse complement strand
ATTGGAATAATTTTGCCACGTTAGCTCCTATTAATCCAGATTTTTTGGGAATATATGAAAGTTTGGGTAAAGACACTGGGTTTCATGCAGCCTATAGATATTATACTGGGTTTAGAAGGAGAGTTAAAAGGCATACAAAAGAAGGAGTTACTGATGAAGAAGTGGATGGACAATATGGGGTAGACAGAATAGAGCAGGCTATTGAGCATGATATTAAAAGATTTTATGCTAGGATAAATTCAAGAACAACAGCAACTAGAATTATTAGGATAAGAGAAGTTGAGGTAAAAGATGAAGAAGAAATACCTGAGCATCTGCGAAAAGGTATTATTGCTGGAAAACCAGATGTACCAGATTTTAAAGAAACAAATATTACAGATTTATTAAATACTGAAGCTGTATTAAAAGAATGTTTAGGTAGTGCATTATATGTTTATTTTAATAGAGTTCATAACCTTGAACTTCCTAGACAAAGAGAGGAGAAAATGGCTCTCTTGGAAAGGAGTTGTGATTTTGTTTTTGGTGCCTTTTCTTCACTTGCAGTGTCTCCTGTGGAGAAATATATTATTTACACACCTCACCCTTTAATAAAGTCTATAGATGTTGTTGGATTAGATAAAGATTTAATAGGTCAAATAAAGCAATTTGAAGATGGTTTAAGAGATGGTTCAGTAGAAGGGATATTAAGTATTCCAAGATATAGCCTCTCAGATCTTATTGAAGTATTAAGTGGAACGAGAGGTACAGTTCCACGTTCTTATTTCACTTGGGAGCAGACAATATCAGATATAACTAGAATGGAAGCAATATTACATCCTGGAAGTTTAGCTCAGAGAGGGAGATTTACTTCGACAGTTAGACCTGATATAAAATTAAAAAGGAAAGAAAGAAAAGAACTTGATAGAGAATTGCCTAAATTAGAAAGACGTGCAGATAATATATGGGCATATCTTCAAAGAGAATATAATATTCATGGAAGAAAGAAGTTTCTATATGAAATTGTAGGCCCCTACCAAGTCGATCGTATGCCATTAGATTTATTGATAGGGATGAGAAATAGGGCTGTTTCTGATGGAGAGGCATTTTTTACAAGAGAGGAAGTAATGCAAACGCTTGAAAGATTTAATCTCAGTTCTTTTATAAAATACATTAAACCAAGGAATTTCATTTGAGGGTAAAGCTTTAAATATTGCCATAAATTATAAAATCCCATGACAGCATGGAAAACAGTATGCCCGAAATGCAGGCAGAAGATAGCAATACCTGACTACGAGCCCTGTGTGGATGCCAATGAGCTGGTGCATGAGCACAATGGCGTCAAGGAAACATTCAAGGTGGACTGGGAGCCTGATTTCTAGCTGGGTTTGAGAAGCTGCATCTGAATCTTATCTTTATATGTACCCATCTCATCCACATTTTCATACTTCTTGTGTGGCCAGGCTTTCAGCCCATCCTGGTTAAACCGGGGAATGATATGGAAATGTGCATGAAAGACAATCTGCCCAGCTGCTGATTTATTGTTGACGCCGACATTAACACCATCTGCCTTCACCCCTTTCATCACTGCTGCGCTGAGCTTTTTGAGGATGCTTCCTGTTAACGCAAGCATATCTTCAGGCATGTCAAATAGATCCTCGTAATGCTGCTTGGGAATAAGCAGAGTATGTCCTTTGTTCACCGGTGCAATGTCAAGGAACGCAAGATGATGCTTATCCTCGTAAACCTTGCTTGAAGGAATCTCTTTGTTCACGATCTTGCAGAAGATGCAGTTTGGTTCCATTTGAAGGGATAGAATTGGTTTATGTTTTTATGCTTTCTGTTTTTAATCTTATAAACCCTGGTTTATTCATGATTTGGATTACATTAATAAACAGATTTGTATATATCCCTTTAAATCAATGGCTATAATAACAAAACTTCAAGAAGAGGATTTTAAGGATATACTAGAAAATTATGACCTAGGAAAGTATAGGTATCACAAACATATAACCTGGGCTTTAATGAATACAGTCTATGAGTTGAGAACAACAAGAGGAAAATTTATACTTAAGATATTTGAGAAGGCAAGCCTTAAATTTATCAAGTATCAAATAAGCATAATTGATTTTCTGGCTAGAAATAGAATATCTGTCCCTAAAATCTGTAAATTAAACAATGGGAAGGAACTATTAATCCATAATGGAAAAAGAATTATAATACAGAGATTCATAGAGGGAAAACCAAAAGAGAAACTCAATATAAGACTGTTAATGGATGTCGCCAGAAAATTGGGATTAATGAATAAGGTCCTGTTAAAGCTTAAAATTAAGGATGAGTCTACATGGAAAAAGGATTACCAACTTAAGGCATCTGAAGGGAGAGTAAAAATAAGAGGCTTTAATCTTAAGCAGGAGAAAATCAAGCTATTAAAGGAATTAAGAACTCTTAAAAAGAATGAATTAAGAAGATGCATTATCCATGGAGATTTTCACGGCGTAAATTTGCTGGTGAAAGGCAACAAACTAAAGGGGATTATAGATTTTGACGATTCTCATGAAGATTACTTAGCTTATGAGATTGCTATTTTTATGATAGACCCGTTTATTACCGAGAAAATCTTTAATAAAAATCTTGCAAAAATATTTTTTAGGGAATACCAAAGATATATCAAGCTAAATGAAGAAGAAAGAAAGGCAATATATTATTTTGCCAAGCACAGGCTTCTGGGCATTATGCTTTGGATTTTAGGCAAATTAAAGGTCCATAAAGATCTTAGAAAACATTTGACAAAAATCCTAGATAGGATGGTCTCAAAATATAAATCCTTTAATAAAATCTCCTTGGAAGAGTTTATGGAGTTATTTTAGGGTTAGATTTCTCTTTAAGGAATTCAGCTAACTGAGCAAATGCCGCTTTCCTGTAGCTCACATATTCCTCATGTGCAACTGCACTATTTTTTATTTGTCTTTCCTCTTTTGCTCTGCAGATAAAGATGCTGTGCGAAGTAGCCCAACTTGCGCTCTGCCTCAAGAAGGAAGTAGGATGTTCCCAGCAGGTAGAATGCAACCGTAATGACCAGGAACAGCACAAAATAAAGCGCAAAGAAGAACTGATTGTTTACCAGGAATATATTAATAGATTTAAGATAAAAGATGACAAAATCTTTCAGGAATAAGAAGACGTAGCGTATCATAAAGACAGCAATCGGCAGGAATGCAGCATACACAAGCAGCTTCCTGGCATAATCAAAGTAGTGAACGGCAAGGAAGGCCATCATAAAGACCAGCAGTGATGCCATGACAATATACTGTATATCCACGATTGCCTTGAACGACAATGGATCAATGCGGATGTCTACCCCAAGTACATATCCTTTAGAGATTGAGGTTATGTTAAAGATAGGAGCGAGGAGAAACACAACTAAAGAAGCGAAAAAAAGTGAAAGCAGATAATCATTCAGCTTCATCTCCTTCCCTGAATAGTAAAGATACCATATATAGAGCGGGAATATCATCAGGAAGAGAATAGCTATGAATTCCATGGAATACAGATAAAGAATATTTATCTTATCAAGCAACGAGCCAGCAGCAATGTCAGCAGCTGCAAGCTTGAAGATAGTAGGGTGATGCGTCTCCAATGCACCGAGATAGCTCACAAATGTCCTGCCGAGGAAGAGCGGCATGATGAATACAATGAAATCAGTCAGGAGATGCAACACCAGAATCCCTGAAAGCGCAACAAAGATATGCCTGCTGGATTTGAATGCCTCAAGAACCTTGTCGAGAAATACCTCTGAAAAATCATTTATCTTCTTGAATATCTTGTAGTCAGACAGCCGTTTGGAGTGTTTGTTGATTACGACAATTCCTAAGATAATAGAGAGTATGGTAATAGAGTCATCATGCAGATACCCTATCCATTCGATGAAAAGATTAAAGACTGCAATAAAAAATGCAATCAGAACAAGGAAGACTGTAATGGAGCGGGC
>JAHFJF010000078.1 GCA_023245975.1 archaeon | reverse complement strand
AGAATTGAATGCTAGAATTGGCATACAAAAATATGAGGAATACAAACACAGTAGGAGAGTTAAAGGTGCTAAGATGTTGAATTACTGGAAATTCTACAGGCAGTTAAAAGAATGGGAGAAGGAATTTGGTGTTAAGTTGTTATGTTCAAACAAGGATTTTGGCGTGCATAAATCTGTCAGGTTGCCTGTGGTTGTAGAAGAAGGGAATAAATTGTCTCTTAAGGTCATCTCTCCAGGCTGGTGGAAAGGTCAAAGGCTAGCAGCATACAAGGGAAGATGCATTACTGTAGACCATTGCAATGCAGAGATTGGCAGTATAGTGAGGGTGAGAATAACCATTAATAAGAATAATATTTATTTGGCTGAATTAGTGTAATGCTTCTATAGTTTGTGTTCTGGTATCATAATCTTCGAGAATTACATTATACATTGACAACAGGTGTGCATCTCTCTTTATGGTTTCTGTTACTGGCTGATATGATTCGGCAGCCTCTTTGAAGCCTTGTGCGATTTTTTCTAAATTTGCCATTAAAAACTCGTGTGTTGCTGTTTCCATATTTAAGTTTCTTGCTTCTAGGTATGATTTTTTTAGAGAGATCATTGCATTCTCTATATCATGGCTTGCAATATATATCATGCCAATCCTTCTGTATGCAAATTCCTGGCTTTTAATTATAAATCTAGATTGTTCTGGATCTTGGCTCCAATTTGAAGCAGTTGCTGCAGAATATTCTCGGTATATCGATAGTATTTTTTCAATCCTTTCGTTATCATTTATCCTTGAAGCAAGTGCTGCTTCGACAAGGGCGGTTTCTATGACGGGATTATTAGTCTCTTTCAGCAGAGAGTATTTTTCTTTTGCCGTAAATCCTATTCTCCTAAATAGCTGGTCCATGAACTTGAGACTTATTGCCTCTATCACGTTTTCTAGTGTGCCCAGTATCATTTTGTAACCACTTTTCGGTGGCATTAGTTAGTTATAAGCTTTTCGCTGTCAGATTCTTCGCTAGTTCCTTCTGACATCCTGGCCTTTATTCGGGCGCGGATTATAGTCATTGCTACCTGTTTTTCATTATATAATTCAACTATTGCTTTTTTAGGGTCTTCTGTCTTGCAGAATTCATTATATGCTAATTCTAATGCATCATGGGTATTATCAATATTATTTAGCATATATTCACATTCTTTTTTATGGCATTTGTAAATATCAAGAAGAATATCCTCTTCTTTGCTCCTCGCAGAGTTTTCCAGGGTCTCAAATATATATTTTGCTTTACTGAATAATACCTTACCTCTCCCACGTTCATCTTTTGCGATTGATAATAAGCCAGCATCATAGCTCATAAGGCCGTCATGTAAGTCTATGGTTGTTGCATCACTTATGCAGTCCATTATTTCTTTTTCTAGTGGACTTGCATCACCAAATGTCTTATAACATAAATAGTAAATCAAATATTGTTCAGAGGCCAGCCTTACTATTGCGCTATATAATCCGTCTTCCCTCTCCCTTATGCTTTTGAAGAATTTTGGTACATAGTCTGTCATTTTGCAAGTCCGAATGGGAAATCTGGGTTAATATTTTCAGCAACTTTAGTTAAAGCATCTATCTTTCTTGCAGAAACCACCCTTCTTTCAATATAACCATTTTCTTTTTCCCGTATAGTGATTGCTGTAAATTTTTTGTTCACACCAATTATTAATTTTTCACATTGGACTCCAATATAAAAAGCAAGCAATAAGGCCTGGTCTTCTGTGATAGTTTCTTTGTAAAATATTTCCATGATTGTAGTTGCTATCTCAGATCCAGCACCGCTTATTGCGTAATAAGCCTCTACTCTAGTCGTTATTTCTCCACTATCAGAATTTACTAATTTTATAAAGTGGCCAAGTTTGTCTATCCCTGCAAACAACACACTAATATCATCCATTGAGTTTTTATTAATTAATTCACCAGCAAAGTCAGCACAGCTATTAACATAAGATTCCAATGAATCTCCTGTAGAATATAATTGTAGGCTATTACTTAGTGCTTGGTCTTTTTTTTCTTTTAGATAAAATCCTAGTTTATTTTTTGTTCTATATCTGACAACAATATCATGTTCATCTTTTTTTAGGCTTCTTAAAAATTTTTGTGGGGTATTATATTTTTCATTTTTTGAACTGTGTGATAGATCTCTAACCTCATTATCTACATGCACAGAAACATCATTCATGAACCGCATAAATTTTTGTCCACGTGAAAGCCGCCCAGATATACTAAATGCCACATTATTCCTAAATGTAGACAATTTGGTAATATCGGATAGCCTTCCTGAGAAATAAACAGATTCTGTATCAGCCATAACAAGAACGCCTTTATCGTATTTCATCGCTAGACAGAGCGTCATAAAGAGGTAGTTATCTTATAGCCATTTATAAATATTAGCCGTTTTTCCAAGGCAAACCCATATTAAGGGCAAATCTTTTTTCTGAATGATGGAAGTGCTGGTATCCTGCCTTAAGGGCATAGAAGATGTATGCATCAAGGAAATAAGGGAATTAACTAAAAAGAAGGCCGTAAAAGTTTGTGATGGCAGGGTTAAGGTGGGGTGTGACGAATCAAGTCTGAAAAAACTGTCTGAAAATCTCAGATCTGGTTTAAGGGTTGCTAAACTGTTAGGAGAATTTAAATTAAAATCTATCGTAGATATGGCAGATAAAGCATCAAAATTCTCAAAAGAGTTTATTGCGCCAATCTCAGTAAGGTGCTCAAGGCAAGGAAATCATGAGTTCAAGTCTAATGACATTGAAAAGGCGGTAGGCGAAGTTCTGCATAATGCAGGTTTGAAGGTAGACTTGGAGAATCCCAAGACAAAAATCTTAATAGACATAGTAAATGATGAATTCTTTATTTGTATTCTAATAGCAGAGAATTTAAACAAGAGGGAATACAGGATAAGGTCAACTGGCCAGTCTATTAATGCAACGATTTGCTATGCTTTAGTGCGATTATCAGGCTGGAAAAAAGAAAAAGTAATCATGGATCCCTTCTCTAGAGATGGAACAATCACCATTGAAGCAGCCGCTTTTAAATTCTCACTGCCTTTAAAGTTCGATAAGCCAGTATCAGCAAAAGATCAAGTGATATACTGTTTTGATCCGTTATTGAAAAATGTTAACAATTCAGAGACAAATTCAAAATTAGCTGGGGTAAACAAGGCAATAAGGTTTTCAAGATATGACATAGAATGGCTGGATACTAGGTTTGGAAAGGGAGAAGTAGATTATATTGTTGCAGTATTGCCTAATTATTCAGGAGAAAGGCAGAAGGATGCAGAAAAGCAGTATAAGGACCTATTCTACCAGGCAGAATTCATATTGGCAAAGAATGGAAGGATGGCATTGCTATCCCAAACGGATATGAAGGGATTTATTGGCAAGTTCAAGATAGAATCAGAAAGGAAAGTGATTTCTGGTGATGTCTCATATAACTTGTTAATTCTCAAAAAGTGAGCATCTGTTAAGTAGTAAGAAATATTTATAAAGGCTATAAGCATCAAAAACTAAGGTTATAACAGTTAGGAGGAGGTAAAAAGCATGTCAGAGTTATTGGTTGTAAGGAGCAAGATAAAGGATTATGTTGGGGACATGAATGTCTCAGGCGACTTTGGGGACGAACTAAGCAAGAAATGCGAAGAGATGGTAAAGGCAGCAGTCGCTCGTGCTCAAGCAAACGGTCGAAAGACAGTCCAAGCTAAAGATCTTTAATTTTTATTTTCTTCTTTCTTTTTTCTTGCGGATATTAATATTATTATGAATATAAGGAATAGTATGCCTATTACTATTAGCAAATTCCTGTTTATCCCCTTCTCTTCCAATGTTCCGAGGGTTGTCTTTTCTTCAGTGGCGACTTTTTCTTCTATAATTTCTTTAGGCGCTCCTTCCACAGGTATTATGGCTGCTTCTTTTTCACAGTCTTCAGGGAAGCCACCTTTATTTTCATTGAAATCGCAGAATTCGTTTTCAT
>JAHFJF010000008.1:16132-16709 GCA_023245975.1 archaeon | reverse complement strand
ATAAAAGTAATGTGGAGAGGCTTGCGCAGAGACTTCTAAGCGAATCAAGGCGCCAGCAAAAGAGGCTTAGCTCAGTGCTTCAGGAAGAGACAAAGAAAGCAGTTAATATGGCTTTATCAAGGTCTGAAAGTGAGATTAGGAAGCTCAGATCAAAGCTTAATTCTCTAAAGAGAAAAGCTAGAAAGCCTGCCGCTAAAAAGAAGCATTAAGTTCAACAAAGCTTAAATATCCAGCTTTTATTATTAAGTTTTATGAAGAAATCAGTAGTAATAGCTTTATCGCTGGCAGTTGTTGGGCTTTTGGTTCTTGTTTATGGCCTTACCGGAATGGCCACTGTTAATTTAGGGCAGTCATATTGCGATTCGGATGATGATTGCCCGGCTGTGTGCTGCAAGTTATACAATCAGGATAATGGAATCTGTGATGAGCCTGCAAATTGCAATTCAATTCGGCTGCTCTCAACGGAGCAGACAAAAAGCATAAGCAGCGCAGCACTTCCTGAGATAGAGCCTTCAAGCAAGCTCCACAATTTTTTAAGCTCAAACATGCAATTACAGGGAAAGGCTAGCATTATCAG
>JAHFJF010000008.1:0-16122 GCA_023245975.1 archaeon | reverse complement strand
TTGCATCAGTAATGCTGCTGCTTCTTTCTTTGTTTATATTGGTTATAGGGAACAGGCGCGGAATCTGATTTTTTTCCTGAAGTCTCGGACATAGTATTAAATATTAGTTTGACAAAATAGTTTCTTGATGAGAAAGATTGCATTCCTTTTGTTGCTTTTATTAGTCTCTGCCTGGAACTGGCCAACTCATAAGGAGTTTGCAGTTAAGATATATGATAGTTTTCCAAATGATATAAGGTCAAACCTTAACGTAAGCATAATTGAGGAAGGGTCTATAATGCCAGATAGTGTATTCCAGGATTTTGAGTACCATAGCTATCCTAGTTCTGTAAAGAAAGCAGATTACTGGCTCAAGGCTTCTAAGGATTTCTATGACGTTAGTAATTATTCTTTGGCTAGCTTGTCTTTAGGCATTGCCACCCATTATATCTCTGATAGCTTTGCCGCGCCGCATAATATAAATGGTGAGGAGTATAGCCAGCATGCAAAGTTTGAGAAGGAGGCCGAAGGCGTTCCTTTTTTGGCTAAATGCGCAGTTGGTGAGAAGGATGCAGAGCAATATCTTTCTAAAGGGCAGTTGTCAGAGAAAGATTGGGGGTTCTGGCTGAGAAAGAAAGATCTTCTTATACAATCAAGGGAATTATCAAATGCTTTGGAAGCTGGTTATGCTTTGTCTCATGCATATTACGAGAAGGAATGTTATCAAAGTCTTGGCTCTAGATTAACAGGTTTCTTTGTTATGTTAAAATTCAGATTTTCTTGAATACTACGCCTTTCAGATGTGATTCTAGGACTTTTTCTGCTTTCTTGCTAAGTTCCCCCTGGCTTAGATACATTACTGGCATCTTGGAATTAAAGCCTTCAGAGAATGCTATTGAAATATCTGAATCGCTTATTTTCTTCTTATCTCTGGCTATCGCCAGATAGCTCAATAAGCCCAAGCTTGATGGGACTTTTACTACAAAATTGAATTCCTTGCCAGGCTTAATTATTTTTTGTTCGATTATATCTATCTTTTTGTCTGTGAATAACTTTAATATCCCCTTATAGAACAAATCATCTTGTTTTTTTTCTTTTCTTTTTTTTGGTTTTGTCTTTTCTCTTACAATTTCGCTCTGTATCTCTTCAACTACCATTGGATTTTCTTTTATTTGCGGCAAGGCAGCTGCCTTTTCTTCTAATTTAATCTCTTTTGATATCTCTATAATCTTTTCTTCTTTTTTGTTTTTTTTCTCTTCTTCTTCCAGTACAATTTTTATTTCTTTAATAGCCTCTTCTTCAGGAAGCAAATACCATCTCCAGAATATTTCTTGTGAGCCGTTTATCTCTATGTAAATTGGCATTGCAAAATCTTTTATTTCGCGTAATGCAACCCTTTGCCAAGGTTCACAACTCCTGTCATGCAATATCTTCTGTTCTTTTAAGATGTCAAAAGCTTGTTTGGGCCTTTCTCCCAAATATTGTCTTAGAATCACTAATTTTTCTTCCTGCCCTTGGCAATAATACATTGGAGAGCCACCAATTTTTGCAGTTGTTACCTTGACCATTCGCTGGGCAATCATCTCTGATAGTACTGCTCCTGCGAATATTGTTGAGCTTCCAGTTGCCTTAGAAAGATGTACCGGTATTACAGGCCCGTTTGCTATTACGTAATCAAGCATCTTCTTTTTCAAATCTAATATTTGCTCTTTTGTGATTTGCATTCTTTTTCTTGATATCAATTCAATTTAAATACATTTATGTTTCTTGTACGTTATAAGCAGTTATTACGATAAATTAATATACATAGTTGCCCATAAAAGATTATATCATGAAAATGAGGATATTGCTTCCAGTGTTTTTAATCCTTTTATTGGCGGTGCCTTTTTCATCAGCATTAAATTTTGATTGGCTGTTTGAAAAGTTTTATCTGATTACTGGTAAGGTTACTGATAGCACAGAACCCGTTCCGATTTTTAATGAGCAAGTAAAGTGCACCTTTTTAGAGTCTAATTCAGTGCAAACTTGTTATACTGGCGATGGGTCATTTAAATGTTCAGGCACAACGGCGTGTACTTCCGATGTTTATGGGGGGGGTGGTAAGGCACTTACCTGGAAAAGCAGCTGCGGCGGTGAGGTCTCTACTACCATCGATGGAAATAGTGAGGAGATAGTCTTTAAATGTGTTCCAATACAAAGCACAACAACCCAGACTCCGGTACAAACAATAACTCCAACTCCAGTGCTGAATACAGAACCTGTTCCGGTGCAATCTACAGAATCTATAAGAGAGCAAGTAAAATGCACCTTTTTGAATTCAAATGCATATCAGAAATGTTATGCTTATGATGGGAAGTTTGCTTGTTCTGGAATAGGAAACTGTTTGGTTGATGTATTCGGAATCAAGGGGACAAAACTGGCTTGGAAAAGCAGCTGCGGCGGTTATTTTGAGACAGTAATAGACGGACAAAATAATGAAATCAATTTTGAATGCCCACAACTTGCACAGCCAATTTCAAGCCAAGTCCAACCATCGCCGATTCAGGCTTCAACATGCACAGATTCTGACGGTCCAGATTATTATACACAAGGAAAAACCTGTGCAGGCGCCACATGTGAGATAGATGTTTGCGATGGCAATACTCTTCTGGAATATATTTGTGACGGTAATCTTGCAAGAGTAAGTTTCACTTATGGATGTACCTTTGGCTGTCAAAATGGTGCTTGCATAAGGGGTAAAGAAATCTCTGAGCAAGTAACTTGCATATTTACTGATTCTGGGAATGAGCAGGAATGTTATCCTTCAGGCTCTTTAAGTGGAAAAGAGCCAGAAACAAAATTCTGCAGGGGCAAAGGCAGTTGTATTATAAATCATAACGGTTACGAAGGGGAGCAGGTTACATGGAAATCAACATGTGGTGGCTATCAATATACAATTCAGGATGGAAGCAATAAGGAAATTAAATTTGAATGCAATGCAGGAGAAATCAATTTTGCGGAAGTTAAGAATAAGGGATTTAGAGTTGCATACTGGCAGTGTTATGACGGGACAGAATCAAAATCTGGAGATGGGCTTTCTTGCAAGTCAAGCGAAGCATGGCAGCAATCTGCAGCTGAGTTCTGCAAGGATAAATGTTACAAGGATAATAGTAAGTGTGGCGTTAATTCCTTTTCTATATCAAATGATTGTTATACGGAAGGAAGGATTGCAACCCCTACAGCTCCAAGCGAGGTACAAGCATCAATTCCTACACAAGGCACGCTGTATTATTTCCGTGATGATAATTGCGAATATTGCCAGGAAATGGATGTAGAAATAGGTTTCTTAAAACAAAATGGATTTTTTAATAATTATGGGATTGTGGTTTACAATGTCAAAGAAGAGGGTATTTCACAGAAATTTGATGTTAAGATGGTACCGTCCTTTATTTTTTATAAAGGGGGATGTGACTTTAGAAAAGAAGGATTTATGAAAAGTGATGAAATTAAAAGCTGGGCGGATTCTCTCGTATGCGGGGGGGAACCAACTGAAACAATACCAATAATAGAGCCAGTCTTGGTCTGCAAGGATTCTTGCCCGCTAGATGATAAGTGCTATCCATTTGGCTACAGGAAATCTCAAAAGTTTTGTTCTGATCAGGGAACATTTATTGAGCAGCTAAAAGAAGAGGCTTGCGAGAATAATTTTGAATGCAGTAGCAATGTTTGCGTAGATGGAAAATGTATAAGTTCTAGTTTAATTCAAAAATTCCTAGGATGGCTCAGAAATCTGTTTTGAGCAGGCCACAATTCTATATCAGAGTAAAATCGCGGTCGCCTTTCTTGCTTTTTCATTAATTCACCTATTGTAATAATTAGTATGAGAATTGTACTTAGTTTATGTTCTTATGGCCTAACCCAATTTACTTCATAGAAAGTAACTTCGCTTTCATCATCTACTATTGCCAATAGCAATCTTTTCCTTGTTGAATGGGCAACTCTGTTCTTGGCAGCAAATTCGTACCATGTTAATGTATCACCCTCAGGCACTGTAAATACAACCCATTTTGCATGGTCATCACCAGGTTTAACTCCCCTGTCATATACCCTGAAATCTGCCCCGAACTTCAATGCAGTCTTGACAATGTATCCCCTATTCCTCAAATCCCTGAATACAGCATGCCTTATCAGGAAATTAGGCTCAAATTTCTTTGCTTTCTTGTTGAATGCGTCAAAGTTAAGCCTCTTCTTGCCATCGTAGACTTCCATTTTTTCTTTTTCGATTAAGTATAGTGCTTCATGCAGTGAATACTGAAACTTCTTATGTCCGAACGGCTCACCATATCTTGACTTGTCATGCATTTCCCTTGTTAGATTGGAATCTACTGCAATTACTCTTGAATTCTGGAATTCCCCAAGTATAATTTCCCCTTTGGCTTCTTCTACCATTTTGCCTTAAAATGTTCAGAAAAGGATATAAAGCTTTCTTTTAGTTTATCATTATATGGAAGTACTATTCTTAGGAACAGGCGCGATGGTACCTACAAGGGAAAGGAACCATTCCGGGTATTTGGTTTTGCATAATGAGGAAACTATCCTGATAGATTGTGGTGAAGGAACACAAAGGCAGTTGAGGTTTGCTGGAATTTCCGCAACAAAAATCACAAGGATACTGATAACCCACTGGCATGGAGACCATGTATTAGGTTTGCCGGGATTATTGCAGTCAATGATGGCAAATGACTATCATGGCACTATAGAGATATATTGCCCAGACGGCACAGGCCAGTTCTTTGACAGGATGTGGCATTCTTTCGCTTTGCAGAAAGGCGACATGCAAATCAAGATTCACGAGATAAAAGAAAGGAATTTCTTGAACACTGCAGATTTATCTTTTGAGGCAATGCCAATGAAGCATTCTGTTAAGTGTTACGCTTATTCTATAAAGCAAGAAGATAAAAGAAAGATTAACGTTGATTACTTGAAGCAGTTCGGTTTAACAAGGGATCCAATTCTTAAAGATTTACAGCAGGGCAAGGACATAAAATGGAAAGGCCATGCAATAAAGGCTTCTGATGCAACATTTTTGAGAAAAGGCAAGAAACTAGCTTTAGTTACTGATACAATCGTAAATGATAATATAATTGATATCGCAAAAGATTCAGATTTATTCATTTGTGAATCAACATATGCAAAAGACATGGAAGAGAAGGCAGCCGGGCATATGCACATGACTTCAGTACAGGCAGCAGAGATGGCAAAGAAGGCAAATGCTAAAAGGCTCATGTTAACGCATTTCAGCCAGCGTTACAAGTCAGTTTTAGGATTCAAGAAGGATGCTTCTAAAATTTTCAAGAATGTTTCTTGCGCTAAAGACTTGATGAAAGTTACTGTCTGAATGCATTAAGCGATTCAAAAAGGAACATTTCTGACCACACTTTGTACAAGATATAGAGAATTGAAACCATAAAAGTTCCCATTGCGCCGCCGATTAGATAATACATTGTCAAGCCTAAGATTGCGCTGATTATTTCAAAGCCAGTTAACACAGCCCAAGATCCAATTGAATGCAATGGGTGCCTTATTAAATGCAATATGGAATTTCCGAAGGCATGCATTGGTCCTTCTTTTTTCAGGAACATGTAAGAGAACGAGAATATTATTGCTATTCGTATAAGCAATGCTGCAAATATGGCAACTAATAATCCGAAATATTTGAATTTGGATGCTTCAAAGGTTATTAGCGGGGAGGCTACTATCGCTGCCATTGCTATGAGCATAATATATATCAGCAACTTAAGCAATCCCAATTTTATATAATTCTTAAGCCTTTCTTTCCATGCTTTTCTCAAAGAGCATTTATTCTCAGTTACTGCCTGCGCCATCATGTTAAATTTCAATGCTTCAACGCCAACGCTAAGGAAAAAAGAGAATAATGCAAAGATTATGAATGATGCGGCAACCTGCAATAATGTTTGTCCAGTTAATTGCCTTGCAATCTCGTCCCTGATGCTTTGCTCTAAATTCTTGAAATCAGATAGTCCTTTTATTGCAGGCGAGACCAACAGTAATGTTGTTGATATTAATTGTATCAGGAAATAAGCTATGTTCGGCAGGAAAAGTTTTGGCCATTTAATTAAGTCTAATGAGGATTTTTTTGTTATAGAATAATAATCCATGAAATTAAGCAGATTAGAAGCTATTTAAAATTTACCATCGATAGTCTGAATATTGGGCATTACGTGAAAACATAGCTTCCTTTGCGCCATATTCTTTTACAAAATCTGCAAGAAGTATGTTCCTCTCTGCCTTATTAAGGACTCTCTTCCGATCTGGCTCAATCATTACTCTTGTAGTAAGCTTTTTCCAGAAATTTGCAAGCCTTGGCGAAACTTTTGGAAATGGCATCACTTCAGCAGTAACATTATTTCCCTTCCTTCGCTGCCTTGCTGCTATTGCAATGTATGCCGCCACTTCATGTGGGCAGTAATTTACTGGGTGATGGCCTGGAGTCTTTGGTTTTAAGCTAGTTTCATACCTCTTGTCCTCGCAGAAGCAGTTGCCTTCAACCACTGACCATAAAAGGTATTTGTTGTGGTTGTCTACCATCGGGATATGCTGCATTGTGAATTCCCGCCTTGGCTTTTTTTCTGTCCTTGATGGCACGCCAACAACAATATTTGACCCCATTTCCTTTGTCTTTGCAAATTCCTTGTCTTCTGCAATCTCAATCTCTGCGAATCGTGTTGAATAGCCGTATATTTTAACGCCCTGGATTACATCGTCTATTGTATACCTGTGCAATGTTGAGAAGTCATAGAGTGAAAAGAATGAAACTGCTGCAATTGGCTGTTCTGGTATTTTTGAAAATGCATCTATTAGCAGCATTGATGGCCTTAGTCTTCTTCTTATTGCTTCTAATTTTGACTTTGGAATTCTAAGCGAAAGTTCATCTCCGTACCTAAAAAATTTCTTTGCATTCGAGAACCTGTCCGGTATTAGCTTGCCTTTGATTAATAATGCTTCATTTTCTGCCAGATTGTCCACAAGCGCTACAAGATTATCTCTTGCATATGCCTCTTTTACATTTTTTCCTTTCAATACTTCATTTACAGTATTGGGCAGTTCGAAATAATTTGCTTTTGACATCTTTTGGTTGTTATCCTCAATTTATTTATAAGCTTTGCTTTAAATTTTTCATTATGAAAAATAAAATTTTGATTAGAAAGTTTTAAATAGGCTTGTTTGTCATTACGTTTCCAGAATGGGCTGGTAGCTCAGCCTGGGAGAGCACACGGCTGAAGACCGTGGTGTCGGGGGTTCAAACCCCCCCCGGCCCATAAATCTTTTAAAATTTTGGTGGCTTAACTATCAGAATCAATTAAGCTTCTAGGCCTAAGCTTTAGTTCAGCATTGATTAACATGTTTTCAATTGAATCATATGTTTCTTTTGCTTCCTCTCCGGAATATGTTTTGACTAACCTATTATGTATATTATCAAATATCCCCAATGAGTATGTCCTTCCTATTTCTTGCCTTGTGTATGCGCCTTTTCTTTCAAATCTGCAAGTCTTGTCAATAATTATTGATAAATCATTTATTCTGGTAATGTATCTTTCAGTTACTGTCCTATATTTTTCTACAGGTCCAGAGCAGTAATTTGCATACTCTACCTTGTCTTCAGGATTAATTTTTTTCCAATTCTCAGATTTATTTTGCTCAAGCGCATCAGCTAGAGAACTTCTATAAAGATATTTTGCTGCCTTTAGTAGCCTGTTCCAGTTTCTCATGGTATTCCTGTGGAAAATATCTATTATTTAAAGCTTTGGCAACAAAAGGCTTAAATATGTAATTAACACAATTAAAAAGAGGTGATTGAATGAATACTCATCCTGTAAGGATACATAAAAAAGGTGCGATTGAGATGTCTATGCAGACTATCATCGTTGTTGTTATCGGAATAACTTTATTGACATTAGGCTTAAGGTTTGTATATACTACTTTTTCAGGCATAACACAGCAGCAGAAATCTGTTGATGAAGCCACAAAGAAGCAATTAAGGGAATTGTTTGGCGAAAGTGAGGACCCTGTTGCATTGGTTACCAATTCTATTTCTATAAAGCAGGGGGAGTCGGAAGACTTTGCAATTGGTTTCAGGAATATAGGGACAACACAAGGTGATTTCAAATATAAGATTGACTTGGAATCAGCCCCCACAGGCATAACAAAAGTTGATTGGATGCTGGACGGCGGGGATTTAGGTTCTTTGGGTGTTGGCGACAATTCAGAGGAGTTGCTATCATTGGATATTCCTTCAGATGCTGTTCCCGGCTCTTATCGGTTCAAGATACAGCTTCAGTGCACCGCAGACGGCTGTGGTGATGGAAAAAGGTTCCCCTTCACGGTAAGGGTAAGAGCCTGATTTTTTTCTTATTGTTTTATATACTACTTCTTTATTTTATTCTTTTATGAAGCAGCTGGTATCTTTAGAAATATATCACATTGTAAGGGAATTGCAGGTTTTGCTAGGCGGCAAGGTAAGCAAGGTCTATCAGCCTGATGACAAGGAGATTGTAATAGATTTTCATAAGACTGGCTTGGGAAAGAGATTATTGAGGATAATTCCTGGCTTGGCGATTTACCTAACAACTAAAAAGCGCCCCAATCCTGATGCGCAGCTAGGTTTTTCTAAATTATTGAGGAAGCGGCTTACGAACACAAGAATAGAATCAATAACACAGAAAGATTTTGAGAGGATTGTTGAATTGAAGTTTAAATCAAAAGAGGGCTCTTACATCTTGATAGCTGAATTCCTGCCAAACGGCACTTTAATCCTTTGCCATCCTGATTATAAGATAATATCAGCTTTGGAATACCAGAAATGGAGGGACAGGAAATTGCTGCCTAACCAGCCATATGTTTACCCGCCATCTAAAAGTCTTAACCCATTAGATATAACTGAAGAAGGGCTTTCAAATGCAATAAAAGATATGGAGCGTAGCAGTCTTGTTAAATTCTTGGCAATTGAATTATCTTTGGGCGGGAAATACTCAGAATATCTTTGCAAAGAAGCAGATTTAGACAAGGATTCAAAATCATTGGGCGCAGAAGAGGTTTATAGGCTATCAATCAAATTAAAAGAAATGCTCGCAGCTGCCTACCCTTCATTAAAGGAAGATGATGCATTTTTATTCTCAGGTAGAATAAATTCTTTCAATGATGCATTGGATGAATATTACGGAAAATACATCGAGCATGAAGATCTTCAAGAAAAAGAAACATCTTACAATAAAAAATTAAGCCAATTAACAAATATACTAAAAATGCAAAAAGAACAGCTGGAATCTGCAGAAAGATCATTAATCGAAGACAAGAAGAAAGGTGATTTAATATATTCGCATTATCATAAGATAAAAGAGATAATGGAGGCTATAAAGCTAGCCAGGTCTAAAAAGATAAGCTGGCAGGAAATTGCAACTAAATTAAAACCAAATGGAATCGATGTTTCAGAAGGAAAGTTTGGGGTTGAATTATGAATAATCAATTCACGCAAAGGTACGAGGAATTAGGCTGGGAATTTGTGGAAGTGCATAATAAGCATTGCATCAGGGTCAATAATCTTAAGACAAATGCAAGAGAACTAATCAAAAGATTGGAAGCTAAAGGCATGAGCATTAAGAAAGTGCCTTTCTTGGAAAATGGTTATTATGTAAGGAGCAAATATTCATTGGGAGCAACCCCAGAATACTTGCTTGGCTTGTACGGGTCGCAGGAAGTTGCTTCGCAATTGCCAGTTAAGGTATTGAAGCCGGAAGGATTGGTTCTTGATGCTTGTGCCGCACCCGGTGGGAAGACGGCGCAGATTGCAGAGAAGGCAGATGCCGTTATAGCATTGGAAAGCCAGAGCTCAAGGATTCCTTCATTGGTAAACAACCTGGAAAGGCTTGGAGTAAGTAATGCCTTAGTTTATCAGTCAGATGCAAGGTCATTTGAGGCAAAGCTAAAATTCAGAAAGATACTTGTTGATGCGCCATGCTCAGGAAATTTCGTTACAGACAAGGGCTGGTTCGAGAAGCAGTCTTTGTCTAATTTTAATTCAAGGCAGAAATTGCAGAAAGAGATATTGGCAAATGTCTTGACATTATTGGAAGAAAAGGGCGAATTAGTCTATTCAACTTGTTCATTGGAGCCAGAAGAAAATGAGATGGTATTACAATGGGCAATTGAAAAGTTAGGATTAAAGGTAGTTCCTATAGACTGCATTGGTGCAAATGGGCTTACAGATGTTTTTGGGAATAAGCTTGACAGCCAGATAAAGAATGCAAAAAGGATTTGGCCAGACCTAGTAGGCACACAAGGCTTTTTCATAGCTAAGATGGTGAGAAAATGATAGACATATTCCTTTCAAAGTTTGGAATAGCGAAATTGGCTTATTTTAACATCGGAAATAGGTATTATACGGCTTCAGAAAAGCTGCTTGCATTAAACAAGGAAATTGACAAGAAGCCTGAACTGATAGGTACCTTTTTAGGAGAAATTAAAGACGGCAAGTTCAGTCCGAGCCTGCCATTGCTTTCTATTATTGCTAAAGACACAAATGAAAAAGTCATAATCAAGGAGATAGGCGAAAATGATTTTCTTTACGGCAAGAATTTAAGGCCAAGGCACATCCTCAAGATTGAAGGCACAATGAAAGAGGGTTTCTTGAAGATTGTTGTAAATGAGAAAAATGAATGTTTGGGCATGGCAAAGCTAAAGAAGATTACCGGCAATGAGGCAAGCTTTAGAAATATTATAGACTTAGGGGATTATTTGCGAAGAGAGCGTAAATAATCTGGAAAAATCCCAGAAAGGCATATAAACTTTTAAGTGAATAACTACGAATTAGGATTATTTACCGAATATCACAGCTGCCTCTACTTTTAAACAAAACCTTTTAAAACACCAGCACCTTTGGCATAAAGGATGCTAAAGCTATACAACACACTGTCAAGGAAATTAGAATCATTTAAGCCGATAGATAAGAATGAAGTATTAATTTACGCCTGCGGCCCGACAGTATACCATTATGCACATATCGGAAACTTACGATCTTATGTTTTCGAAGATATTCTTAAGAGAACCTTGCTTTATAATTGTTACAAAGTAAAGCATGTTATAAACATAACAGATGTCGGGCATTTAACTTCAGATGCAGACACTGGCGAAGACAAGATGGAAAAAGAAGCCAAATTAGAAAAGAAATCAGTCTGGGACATTGCAGTTTTTTATACAAATGCTTTCAAGTTAGATTTCAAGAAATTAAATTTATTAGAGCCTTCTGTATGGTGCAAGGCTACCGACAATATCAAGGAGCAGGTGGAATTAATCAAAGAATTAGAAAAGAAAGGATATACTTACATTACAAATGACGGGGTCTATTTTGACACTTCAAAGCTGAAGGATTACGGAAGATTAGCTAAATTAAAAAAATCAGGCTTGAAGGCCGGCGCCAGGGTAAAAGTCGGGGAAAAAAGGCTTCCAACAGATTTTGCCTTATGGAAATTCTCTCCTAAAGATGATAAGAGGCAGATGGAATGGGATTCACCTTGGAACGGAAAAGGGTTCCCAGGCTGGCACATAGAATGCTCTGCAATGGCAATTAAATATTTAGGTAAAAGAATAGACATCCATTGCGGCGGCATAGACCATGTTCCAGTTCATCACACTAATGAAATAGCCCAGTCAGAAGCTTACTTAGGAAAGAAATGGGTGAATTACTGGCTCCATGGAGATTTTCTAGTGATAAATAAAGAAAAGATGGCAAAATCAGGAAATAATTTTCTTACCTTGTCAGAGCTAGAGAAGAAAGGCTATAGCCCAATGGATTTTAGGTACTTCTGCTTGACAGGCCATTACCATACCCAATTGAATTTCAGTTTTGAAGAGTTGGATGCTGCAAGGAATGCTCATAAAAAACTAAAATCAAGAGTGATAGAGTTCAGGAAAGGCGAGGAATCACTGCCAAAATCTGTTGAACTTTATAAAAAAGAATTCTTGAAATCGATAAATGATGACTTGAATATGCCTAAAGCATTGGCTGTAGTCTGGGAGATGGTAAAAGACGAAGCTGTTCCTAAGAAAGACAGGTATGACGCTTTATTGCAGTTTGATTCGGTTCTAGGGTTGAAATTAGAAGAAGCTAAGGAAGAGAGATTAGAAGTAAGCAATGAAGTTAAGCAGCTCTTGGAGCATAGGGAAGCAGCTAGAAAAGATAAAGATTTCAAGAAAGCAGATGAATTAAGGGTTAAGATTCGTGATAAAGGCTATTTGATCGAGGATTCTGCTGAAGGCATTAAACTTAAAAAATTGTGAGAGTTTACAAAGCTTGGCGCACAGGCCGCCTCTAAATTTCCGATAGCTTTTTATTGCATTCTTTAATAACATCCTTTTATGAAGCTTAAAACTATTGTTTTATCCTTATCCCTTAGCCTAGCTTCTTCCTTGTCTATTGCGGATTTAAGGGAGGGTCCGATTGAGTTCAGGGATTTATCAGGTGCTGTTTATAGAAGGTCTAGGTTCAATGGCGAGATGGATCTGACAAGGCTTGCAAAAACTAATTGTTTTGAGGATATGTGGTTATATGTGTCTGGTAAATGGTACGATGTCGGTGTAAATGAAGGTGAGGCTACTGTTGATCAGAATGATGAAGAAATAAACCGGGTATTGGCTGAAACTAATGGCCCAATATACGAATATCATACGCATCCTCATGATTGGTGCCCATCTAGTGATTATCCTGGAATATCATTGGAAGCAATCTCGCGCAAGGATGTAATTACTCATGCTGTATTTTCAGACATGATAAATCGGCGTGGCAGAAGATTGTTCTCTAGGGTTGCAGATGAGCATGGAATTTGGGGCTATTCTGTTACAAGGGATTTAAGGAGAAGGATATTAAACGACGAGGATGTTGATATAATGAGCAGTTCTCTTTGGAATGGTTCAGCCAATCTCTTGAATATTCCTTACGTTCGGTTCTATAATCGGTTAAACATATATATAGGGCAGCAAAGAAGGAACGGAGTAATAATTTCTTACAGGAAGTTAAGGTAATTCAAGAGTGGCACCGAGGGGATTTGAACCCCCGACATCCGGCTCATGAGACCGGTACTCTAACCGCTGAGCTACGGTGCCAATATGAAAAATCAACGTGTTTCCTTTAAATGCTTTTTGATTCTATCCTGAAACTGAATAATCTCTCCATCAGCATATTTTTTTGCATGCCAATGTGCAATTTCAAGCCCATCTCCTGAATTCCTGGGGATTACATGAAAATGGAGATGATTGACAAGTTGCCCGGCAGCCTTTCCATTATTCTGCAAAACATTGACTCCTTCATTATCCTTAAGCAAGGCTTTAGAAACTTTTCTTACAGCTATGCTCAAAGAAGATAAGACCCTTTCAGAAGTGTCAGCTATGCTTTCAGAATGTTTTTTTGGTATTACCAGAACATGCCCTTTGCTTGCAGGAGCTATGTCTAAAAATGCTATTAAATCCTTATCTTCATAAACCTTAGAGGCGGGGATATCTCCAGATACAATCTTGCAGAAGATACAGTCCATTTTCTACTCCTTGAATGTCCCTGAGAATATATCCTTCCTGTTTTTGGAAAGATTCTCAAGAAGTTGTGACTTTGCCATTTCAAGCAGGCCGATTGCCTCCTGTGGCGAGACATTTTTCTGTTTCATCTGCGTCTCTATGTTGCCTTCCACTATTTTAAACCTGACTGCGAATTCTTTTTCCATTTGAGTGTTATTTGTCATATTCTTTTTAAAAGTATCTATGGAGTATAGATAATTATTTAAAATCAAAGGAAGTTTTTGTGAAGATGGTTAAAAAGAGCGGAAAAAGGCCAAGGAAATTCATAGTAATTACTGGCGGCCCGATGTCTGGATTGGGCAAGGGCACTGCTGCAGCTTCTATAGGAAGAATCTTAGCCCCAAACTATCGTGTTTTGCCTATAAAATTTGATGGTTATCTTAATGCTGACCCTGGCACGCAAAACCCAGAGCAGCATGGAGAAGTTTTCATTCTTGATGATGGTAGGGAAGTTGATATGGATTTTGGCCATTATGAACGGTTTATTGGTGTTAATTGCAAGATAGAATGGAGCATTACAATGGGCCGTGTCCTTGATGAGATTAGGGAGAAAGAGAGAAATGGTAATTATGCTGGCGAGACAATACGTTACGTGCCGCACGTTGTTGAGCATATTCAGGAGAAAATACTTTCTATTTCAGATAAGGAGAACGCAGATGTAGTCCTTATAGAAATTGGCGGAACGCCTTGGCAGGATGAGTCAAGGCCCGGAATAGAATCCGTGAGGAGGTTGAAAGATAAAGTTGGGGAAGAGAACATACTTTATTGCCATTTGACATGGATAGATTACTTGAGATGTGTTCAGGAAAATAAGACTGCATTGGCGCAGATAGATTTGGAGATATTAAGGAGGCTGGGAATAACTCCCGATATATTGATTGCAAGATGTGAAACAGTTGATGGCATAGATGATGAAAAAAAGAATAAGATTGCAGATGCATCTGGCATAAGTATAGAATCAATAATGCTCGCTCCAGACACAAAGACAATTTACGAGATACCATTAAATTTTTATAATGGAGAAATATTTGACATGATTAATGACAGGCTGTTGAACAATAAATCATCAAAAGAGACAAGGGCGGAGGCGAGAAGGCTGGATTCTTCTATGAAAAGCCTTGAATCGCTTGTTAGCAAAATCAAGAATCCAAACAAGAAAAAGATTAGCATTGCAATTTGTGGCAAATATATGAAATTGCAGGATTCCTATGCTTCGGTACGGGAAGCCTTGGCTCATGCGGCTGCAAATTTGGATGTTACTGTGGACATCTCTTGGGTAGATGCAGAAAAAATAGAGAATAACCCAGGCCAATTCCTCGGAGGGAATATAGCCGGCTTGATTGTGCCTGGCGGCTATGGTAAGAGGGGTATTGAGGGTATGGTTACTGCAATAAAATATGCTCGTGACAATAAGATGCCTTACTTGGGCTTATGCTACGGTTTGCAATTGGCGGTTATTGAATTTGCAAGGAATGTATGCAAGATGGA
Organism: archaeon; assembly: GCA_023245975.1. GTDB lineage: Archaea > Nanobdellota > Nanobdellia > SCGC-AAA011-G17 > GW2011-AR17 > JAHFJF01. The sequence continues at coordinate 1,035 of JAHFJF010000008.1, read as the reverse complement.
AGATGCTCACACTACTGAGATAGACAAAGACACAAAACATCCTGTAATTTGCATAATGGAATCTCAGGAAAATGTTACCAAGCTTGGCGGCACACAGAGGCTTGGCGGTTATGATGCAGTATTGAAGCAGGGCTCCTTGGTGCAGAGATTGTATAATTCAGACAAATGCAGAGAAAGGCACCGCCACAGGTATGAAGTAAATCCGGGGTTTCATGAGGAATTGACAAAGAATGGATTATTGTTCTCAGGGATGTCGCCGGATGGCAAGCTTGTTGAATTTATCGAATTGCCCCAGCATCCTTTTTTCGTAGGAACGCAAGCCCACAACGAATTAACTTCTAAGTTAGAAACACCAAATCCTCTCTTTTTCGGGTTTGTAAAGGCAGCAATCAAATATAGCAAGTCTTAAATATTCTTATTTAGTATTTTATAATAATGGTTGATTGGATAAAAATCGTAATTGTCATCGTGCTTATTTACATTGCATTCCTTGTATTCTCTCAAGTTACTAGATTTATATTCAGGTTGGCTTTGGTGGCATTGATAATAGGGATTTTGGCCTTTGGCTTTGTTGACTTTGGCGAGCTTACCGGTCTGGCAAAGGATAATTTGGAATCAAACTTAGATGAAATGGTTTTAAGCAATAACGAAGTTAATAACGAAATTAATCTTACAGCAGATGCTAATTTTTCTAAAGTTAACGTAACTAACAGCACGGGTTGATTTCTATGTTAAGGATTATCTTAGTTGGAAAGCCAAGGGAGAAATATGTCTTGGAAGGGATAAATGAATACGCCAAGCGCATTGGTAAATACAATCTATTAGAGTTAATTAATGTAAAGAAAGAAGATGATATTGAAAAGAATATCAAGGGTATTTTATTTGTATTGGACGAGCATGGAAAGCAGTTGGATTCTTAGGATTTTTCAAAAATCCTTCTTGAAAGAAATCTTACCTTTTGCATTGGGCCGGCTGAAGGCTTTAGCAAGGAGTTCTTGAAAGGTAAGTCATTAATCTCTCTATCAAAGATGACTA
>JAHFJF010000077.1 GCA_023245975.1 archaeon | reverse complement strand
ATAGTCTTTTAATTTTGAAGCATGCATCTCCTGATAGCTCTTTGCAAAATAAAGCACATCAAAAGCCTCTTCAGATTTCCCACACGTGTCTGCAATAGAGATTAACCCTGATACCTTTCCTATTGGGGTGTCAAAATAGTTGGTTCCCTTATCTACATTATAAATTGCAAATGTAGTATCCAAGAATAAAATCCATTGCCTCTGTGCCATGTCTGCTATCACTCCTACTGCTGCAACCCAATCAAGATCTGATAAGTCAACATATTTAGAGAAGATGTCATAGACTAGTTTTGTCGTAGGATACAATGAGCCGTCTATATTCTTATTGATATACTGGGCTTTTGCAAATATTGTCTTTTCTGAGTTTAAATCTGCTAGAATCCTATGGTGGTCAAAAACAAGAAGGCTGCAGTATTTCTCGGCTTCTTTCACTGTGGAAGGATTAGTATCAACTGACTTGTCTGTTATGATGAGCCAATCTGGCTTCAGATTTTTTAGTTCTTTTATAGTTTCTTCTGTTATTTGAACGTCATTATGCTTTTGCACCAGCCTGAAATCTATTCCTTTGCCCCTTAGCCTTTCTATTGCTTTTGCAAAAAGAACACCTGAGCAGACTCCATCTGGGTCTGTATCATGCAATAATGCTATCTTGGTGTTAGAATCCAAATCAGCAACAAACTTATCGATTCTTGATATTATATCCATCTTAAAGCAAAAAATTCCTGTCAGATATAAACCTTTAGTATTATAATTTTAGATAGTTTCTTTTGTCTATTCTGAAAATGCCAACGCTTTTTGGGATATCTCCATAACTGATTACTTTGTCTGAAGAAGCAAACAAGTAAGCCAATTTGCCCAAAGTTATTTTTTCCAAGTCATAAGATTCTGTTATTTTTCCATCTTCTATTAATGAGCAGCTCCTTACATCTTCCCCGACATCTTCTAATAGCAAGTATTTCATTTTCTTTCCTTAGTCAAAATCCAATACGGAATCATTTCTAGGCCTATTATCATACGGATCATATCTGCCACTGCCATCATTTACATAGCCCTCTGGAGTGTCAGCAAGGTCTGAAACTGGTCCCTGGTAAGGGAAATTCTGTTTCTTGGGGGCGCATCCCTTAACAATAATCCCCTTCTTATTTCTTAATACATCAATATAGTCATCGACATATTTCTCAATGCCGAATGTATCATCAGTAGAAAGGTCTTGGTAATTCTCAAAAAGTTCCTCATCTATTAATTTATCTACGGAATCAATATCTAAATAATCATCTTCTTTAACCCACTTGTCTATCTTGTCAATTATTTTGGAAATACATTTGCCCCTTATTGCAAGCCTTTCTTTGTCGGTCTTCATGGTGTAGATTAATCACTTCGGAAAAGTAACAAATATATAAGCCTTTCCGTGATCCCAAGCTAAGATAAGCATTAGGGCTGCCTTCGAAGCCAACCCAAAAACTATATAAGTTATCTTACTTAGCTAATAACTACGGTTAAAATGAAACGAGCTGATTATATTCATTGAAGGGCCAATAAGCCCAATAACTTCTAGGCAGAAAGCTTTTAACCAACCAATAACTCCAACCATAATTCTTAATGGCGATAGTAGTATAGTGGTTAGTATACGAGGCTGTGGACCTTGTGACGGGAGTTCGATTCTCCCCTATCGCCCTATAAAAGAGGCCTTAAAATGAAAATACAGGGATTAAGGGGAACAAGGGATTTCTATCCTGAATTGATGCAGGAATTGAACTACATATTCTCTAAATGGAGGGAAGTCTCAAAGAAATACGGCTATCAAGAGTTTGATGGCCCATTACTGGAGCCTTTAGAATTATGGACGCTTAAATCAGGCAATGAAATCCCTGAGCAGACATACAGGTTCAAGGACAAGTCTGATAGCGATATAGCAGTCAGGCCAGAATTAACCCCTACATTGGCAAGAATGATTGCTGCAAAGCAGAAAGAATTGACCAAGCCAATCAAGTGGTTCTCTATAGGCAGGTTTTGGAGATATGAGGCTCCCCAATCAGGAAGATTAAGGGAATTCTTTCAGTTCAATGTCGATTGCTTGGGCACAGATTCGATGAAGGCAGATACTGAAGTTATAGCAATGGCAATAGAAGTAATGATTGCGTTTGGCTGTACAAAAGATGATTTTTACATTAGAATTAGCAACAGGAAGCTCATAAACGCAATTTTTAATGAAATGGACATCAAGCCTGAATCTATAAAAGAATTATCCCGACTGATTGATAAGTCAGATAAGATTGGAGAGAAAGAGTTTGAAAGTGGATTGAAAGGTTTAGGTCTGAAAGATGCACAAATAAAGAAACTAAAGAATTTTCTTTCATTGAAATCATTAGACAAGATTAAAGATTTGGATGAGAATGGCAAATCAGGATTAAGAGAATTAAAAGAGCTGCTCTCATATCTTGAATCATATGAATTCTCTGAATACGTTGAATTAGATCTCAGCATCATGAGAGGTTTTGACTATTACACATCAACTGTCTTTGAAGTCTTTGACAGGAAGAAAGAATTAAGAGCTATTGCTGGTGGTGGAAGATATGACGACTTGGTTAAGGATTTCGGTGGCGAGCCTTGTGCAGGAATCGGATTTGGCATGGGAGATGTTGTTTTGGGGTTGTTCTTGAAAAATCTTGGAAAATTCCCTAGTTCCGTTAATGGAATAGATTATTTTATTGCACCCGTCTCTGAGGATGTTTATCCAAAGGCAGTCGAAATCGGCTCTATTTTAAGGAAGAAATATTCTGTATGCATTGATGTCACTGGAAGAAGTCTGTCAAAATTAATGGATTATGCCAACTCTATAAAGGCCAAGAGTTTGGTAATTGTTGGGAAAAAAGACCTGGATAAAAAAGAGGTAACTGTGAGGCAAATGGATACTGGAAAAGAAGAAAAATTAAAATTGGACAAATTAGGAAATTTGTGAATTTTTCAGGACAATGATGTTGATGAATATCGCAGATAATTCTATCTTTTGTCTTTATTTTACATTTCATCAATTGCTTTCTTAAATCTAAACATTCCTTCTTCAAGCTTCTTAAAAGGCAATGCATAGCTTATCCTGACACACCTGTCATCACCGAACGGCTTTCCTGGAACTATCGCAATTTTTGCTTTCTCCAGCATGTATTCTGAAAATGCCAAAGAATCATGGACTTTTTCATTATATAACTCGCTTACATCTGGAAAAACATAAAATGCTCCATCTGGATCTGGGCAGTCAATACCATCCATATAATCAAGTGATTGTACAATCTCATCCTTCCTGTTCCACAGCATTCTCACTCTTTCTTTTAAAAAGCTCTGGTCCATTGTCAAGGCTTTGACAGCACCTTTTTGGATTATAGATGTAGGGCTAGATGTGCTTTGAGTTTGAATCTTAGTCATTGCTGCTATAATCTCTTTATTGGCAGCCGCATAACCAAGCCTTAATCCAGTCATTGAGCAGGATTTTGATAGCCCATTAATCGTTATAGTAAGATTCATTATGTCATCGTTCAAAGATGCAATGCTTACATGTGATACTCCATAAACCATCTTCTCATATATCTCATCGCTAATTACAAGGATATTTTTTTCAACAGCAATTTTAGCTATATTTTCAAGAGTTTCTTTGCCATTAACTTCTCCACTAGGATTATTCGGAGAATTAAGTATTAGCATCTTTGTTTTAGGACTAATCAAGTGAATAAAGTAATAATTTAACTCCAAATTATGAAACATCTTCGGAACACCACCAGCTAGCTTAACAATTTCAGGAAAGCTGACCCAATAAGGAGATGGTATCAAGACCTCATCGCCTTCATTTAATGTAGCGAGCATTGCATTATACAAAGCCTGCTTGGCTCCAGTTGTCACAACAATATTCTCAAGGCCATAGTTTATTTTATTTTCATATCTAAGCTTATTGCATATAGCCTCTTTAAGTTCAGGAATGCCGCCAGCAGGAGTATACTTCGTAAAATTCTCATCAAGAGCTTTCTTTATTTCTTCCTTAACTAA
>JAHFJF010000007.1 GCA_023245975.1 archaeon | reverse complement strand
TAGCACACTTGGTTACAATAAGGACTGGCTTATTGAATTCTGCAAGATGTACAAGGAAAGAGGAATTAACTTGCCATTCACTATGAATATGTGCGCAAATGAGGTTACCGAAGAAGCTGCAAAGGCGCTTGGTGAAACAAAATCATGCTATCTTGTAAGGATGGGATTAGAAACTGGAAATGAAAGATTCAGAAAAAAAGTAATAAGGAAATTCGTTTCTAACCAACAATTGATTGATGCTACAAACAGGCTTGGAGAACAAGGAATACCTGTATCGTACCAGTTTATGCTAGGGCTTCCTGGAGAAACCTTTGAACTGGCATTGGAGACATTAAACCTGGCATCTTCAATTGCAAGAAAAGACACTGTCAAGGCGCCGAACATATTCAAGCCATTTCCGAAACTAGACTTAGCACAATACGGAATTGATATAGGATTATATAATCCAGAAGATATTGGCGCCCAATCTGACATAGGAACAAAGGGTGGAACAAATAATGAATGCTTCAGGACAGACTCTGATGGGATAAAAATAACAAAATTGGCTAGATTCTCACATATATATATGAATTTCCCGATACTAAGACCTTTCATAACAAAAGTATTAATTAGATTTCCAGACAATGTTGCTTACCAGAAAATTCAGGCATATGCAGATTTATATTACACAAGCAGGCACCATGTAAATGCATCTTTTACTTATCTCTTTAAATATATAACACAATATTTCTTTAAGCCTGTTAGATAAAAAAACTTACTTTACCAGGTTTTCTCCGGTATCCATATGAATCACTTTTATTGCCAAAACAGGACATACTTCACCAGAAGCTACGGCCTTTTTTAAGGTCTCTTCATCCTCAATGATTATTTCGTGGAGGGTTGGAGTTTGAGTTGCACCCTCAAGCCTTAAATCAACCTTGCCTTCCGGCTCGTTCATCTTCCAGATATCTCCGCCACCGCCTACTGCAACACAAGAGAATGCACCGATGCATGTTGCCCTATCCAAAACAATCTTGTATCTCGCCATTTATTTCCTCATTAAATCAATTCCATTCATTTAGAACTATTGTTATATAAAGGTTTTGTATTAAAATCTGAGAAATATTTATAAGCCCGATTTAGTTGTAACTTAGAGTGTTCTTGAAAAGGAGGGCTATAATTGGAATTGACTGATAAGCTAAGAGAGAACATACAAAAGACAGCAGAAAGATATTTTGTCGATCCATCAAGACTTAGAATAGGCAATTCTTATCTTGAAAATTTCAAATTAACAATGCTATGGCTTGCCACCATAATGTCAAAAAATGTCCTTATAGTAGGAGAGCCTGGATTTGGAAAAACTACGGCAACAAAAGTAGTATTGGCCGCTTATTCCGGGCTGCCATATTCACTTTATGAATCATCACAACTCCAAGGCCATCCTGAGCAGGTTGAAGAGAAACTGATCGGAAGACCGGATTATTCAAAATTGATGAGTGAAGAGGCAGTAGTATGGAACAAGGCCATATACTTGCCAGGAATAATTGCAGATGAATTCAACAGGCTTCCTGGGGGGAAACATGCAATACTCCTAAATGCTGTAGAAACTGGACGATATGGCTACCTAAATGATGTGTTATACTTAGGAAAGAAACCATTGTTTGCCACTGCAAACCTAATCAGTGAAGGTAAAAATGACATTATGCTGCCTATGCGAGACAGATTTGCTTTTTCTTTTGAATTCGGATATACTGGTGCAAGATTACATGAAAATATTAGGAATGCAACAGAGAATATTTACAAAGAATTGTCAGATGAAGAATTGACAGACAAGATAATTGCCATTCTGAATAATAAAGATACCAAGACAAAAGAAAAACTAAGATTAATGAAGGAAGACTCACAGGTATTCGCTGCAAAACTTGAAAGAAATGGCATGCACCAATTCTCTGATGACGATAAAGAGCAATTAAGAACCGAACTAAGCTCTTTGGAGATATCACTAGAAGCAAAGATATTCCTGCAATGCATAAACTCAGAGTTTAATACCACGGCTACATATGGTATAAAACGATCAAATGACCTAATAGATGATTCAGAACATGCAAAAAATATGGCAAGCTCGAAAGTAAAAAATGGCCTTTCGCCACGCGGCATATCTGCCATAGAAGACATGGCAAGGGGGCTAGCATTGTTGGTAGGAGATGATAAGGTAACAAAAGAGCATATTAACGCAATTGCGCCATATGCACTAGCACATCGGTTAGAATTCACTGATGATTACATTGATGAAAACAGGGGTAAGAAAAGGAACTCTGGCGATATGTTTGATATAGAATTGGCAAGAAAGATATTGGGCGGTGTGGAAGAAAATTATAGCGATACTGTAAAGGACATCTCTTTTGCATACCACTCAATTACTGCAAGCGCACCATTGCCTAAAGACAAAATAGGGACACTAAAGAATATGTTCAGAGAAGAATGGATTATAGACCATCCGCTAACAAGAGAATATATCACTGAATTCAGGCAAAGCTACCTCGGACTTAAAAAAGAAATCGGCCAACTAAAAAAAGAGCTTGATAAGAATATAACCCAAATACAAAAACAGGAATATATCTCAAGAATAAAAGAAAGGCAAGCATGGCTTGAAAGGCTCAAAGAAATAATTGAATAATACCCATGAAAAAGAGGCCAATAAAACTAAATAAGAAGAAACTTGAAAAAATACTTGAAAAATCTTGGGAAGAGATAAAAGATAGATACTACCATCCGCTTCTGAAGTCAAAGTCTAGTATAGCATGGAACAGCAAAGAAACTACAGAACTTGATGAAAGGGAAGTCCCAAGAAACTCTAATAAATCTAAAATAAAACTTGGAAGCCATGAAGTTAGCATCGCAGAAGATAATCTACAGCAAGTTTCAAGGTATATTGACCCCAAGATAGCGATTGATGGATTGCATATACATGAAATTGGGCATTATTGCATATTCCCAAAAGATTTGGCAACGGTATTGTTCCTGCATCAAGTAGCAGCAGCATCCTTCGGAAAGCCAGTAGGAGAGAAGATTCTCAATTTATATTTAGATGTTGTTGATGATTCAGAAAACCTGCTTTCTAGCACAAGGTCTTTTGAGCTTTCAGAATTCTATCGGGCTGTATCATTATATTTCAATGACATGATAAACAATGCAGACATAAATCAGAAGGGAGAAATATTAAAAAACACGAAGCCAAACAGGCTAATTTTAGCCTATTATGGATATCTAGGAATAAAAAATGGGAAGGATAAAACTAATGTTTACATTGGGGATATTCCAGAAGAAAAACTGGAAAAACTAAAAGATATAGACTTTTCAGTAAAACAAGGGCAAGATTGGCAGATGGAATACATACATTCCACAAATCTAATTACTTTTGGTGGTTTAATCAAGGATTTGCTATATACCACTAATGCCGAAGATTGCATAATAGAGAATCCATTTGAGATTGACAAAGGATTCAACCTAGAAGAATTCACTACGGATGAAATTAATGAAGCACTAAATAAATTAATAAAAGAGCATGGAAAAATCAGATATGACGCAATTAAGGAACACATCAAAGTTATTCTTGGGGATAAGTTCATAGATGATTTTGTTAAAAAAACTGATAAAACAAAAATCCACGGGATAGGGATTGAAAGAAGCAATATACAACTCAATAATGAATTAATTGCATATTATTCAAGGCTTGCATCTGTTTACGGCGTATCAATAGCCAAAAAGCCATTGACAATTGATGTTAAGGAGCCTTATCCTGAAAGATGCTCAGAATTCTCACTTGGTGACCCAGTACAGAGATTAAACCATTTTTCTTCAGGAGGAAAAATACTTCCGGCAATAACAAAAAAATTCGAGGATGGCTATGGAATGAGGCAAGATAAAGCATTTTCAATACCAGACTTATTCCTAATAATTGACTCTTCAGGGTCAATGGATAATCCAACAAATATGTCTTATGCAGTTCTAGCAGGATTCATACTCGCAAGAAACTACGCTAAAAATGGCAAGAAAGTCGGCTTGATGAACTTCTCAACTGATGCGCTGCTTATTGAGCCAACAAGAGATATTGATTTGATAAACAGTGGCCTGTGCGCCTATTGGGGCGGAGGCACCGTGCTGAACATAAGCAAGATTAAGGAATATTTCTTATTAATGACAGAAAAAAAACTTCCAACTAAAGAAACAGATGGAGATTATGAAAAGATTATTGAAAAGCTTTCTCCTGAAAAGAAAAAACTCTTCCAAGATAAAATGCTAAACATAACACTCGATACAAAAGTCCAAGGATTATATAATAGAATTGACAATGTGCTAATAACTGATGGGGGAATAGCCAATTTACCTCAATTGGTAGATTACATGAATTCTATAGCTAAATATACCAGAAATATCGTATTTTTAATAAATAACATTGCGGATTATAATCGCTGGAAGGAACAAGCCCTAAAAAATACACAGATAATCCTAATTAATAAAAAGGAAGACTTACTGCACCTTGCAATAGGCCTTGCCAAGAAGGTTGTAAGAGAAGGATCATTTCGGATCCTAAAATAAAAAGACCAATAATAATGACAGCAATGAAAATGTAACCCATATACCCTTGTTCCAATTCCAGACTTTCTTACCATCAAAAGGGCCAAATGGAATCATATTGAATAATGCGAGCCAAGCATTTATCCTTGAACCAAGGCTACCAACTAATTGCAATAATTCTGATTGCGAAAATACAATCAAAGAAAAGAAAGCTATAGCCAAGAAAATGTTAGTTAATGGCCCTGCAAGAGAAACTTGGCCGTTTTTTTTTGAGGATATATTCCCGCCTATGAAAACTGCCCCTGGCGCAGCAAAAATAAAGCCGAACAGTGAGCTAAAAATAGTTATGGCGAGCATTAAAGGAAATGCCCTAAACTCTGCCCTGCATCCATACTTCTGAGCGAGAAACTTATGGGACAATTCGTGCAACAAGAATCCTGCCCCGACAGTAAAGGCAGATATCATCAAATGCTTAACGAACAAAAGTGAGAATTTGGGGCCAGTAAGCAAGATAGCAAAGGCTAAAGACAAAACCAACCATGCCTTAAGCAGGTCACTTAATTCATGCCTTGTGAAATTTATTCCTTCCCTAATCATGGGTATACCTGAAATAGAATTTATCTTTTGTTTTCTTATCTAACCTAACAAAACCGAATCTTTCAAACTGGACAACTTCGTCTACTTTTATTTTCTTAGCATTTTTTTCTACAAGCCCAGATTTAACTGTTGCATCTGGCATAAGAATCTCTGCCTCTATATTACCATCTTCCGGAAGCCAATGGATGAGCCTTGCACTCAAGCTTGGATCCAAATGTTGTGAGAGGAACTTATTTCCGTTAAAATTGAAAAGATGCATCAGCCTATAATTTTTATTTAGATCAAGAGAATCAGAAATAAAGAACCTGCCATTTGTTTTCAATCTTCTAAAGCCCCTTGCCTTATCATCAGGGTGCAGTGGCGCCTTGGCTAAGATTTTAGGTGCATCATCTATTACAAGGAGCTTTGGATTGTCAACAAAGGAGTACCTATTTACTTTGCCATCTAGAAACTTTCTGCTTATAGAAGATATGAGTGACCAATCTATGCTTTTTTCTGAAGATGTCAAACCAACTTCCATAGCCAATCCGAACAGAGTTTCAGGCTGAATACCACGCCTTCTCAATGCCGATAATGTAACCAGCCTTGGATCATCCCAACCTAAAATCTTTCCAGAATCTATCAATTCCCTTACTTCCCTGCCTTGTGTGACAGCACCAGTTACATTTAGCCTGGAATACTGGAATACTTCCTGTTTCTTGAAACCAAGCAACTGCTTAATGTAATCCTGAAGCTCAATCCTCATACCACCAAATTCATGGCTTCTCATTATATGAGTAATATTGCATAATTCCTCTTCTACTACCGTCTCGAAATCATACATCGGCCAGAGCTTGTACTTTGTTTTCTGCAGAGGATGCTTTGCCTTGATTAGTCTAAACAAGACAGGATCTCTCATAACTGCGTTCAAGCTCTCCATAAAGCCAACTAATCTCAGAATACACTTGCCTTCCTTTAACTTACCAGACTTCATTTTTTCCCAATTAGTTAAGTTATCATTAACAGAAGACTCCCTGCAATCACAGATTTTCATCTCTTCACGATTTTTATGAATCGACTCTTGGCTGCAGAAACAAACATAGGCATTTTTTGAAACTATCAATTTTTCTGCATAGCTATAGAATTTTTCCATATCATTTGAGGCAATGATTTTGCCATCGTATTTTATTCCAAGCCATTCCAAATCAGATTCTATGGCCTTGTAATATTCTTTAGAAGCTTTCTCTGGATTTGTATCATCGAATCTCAAGATACACTTGCCTTCATATTTCTTTGCAAAGAGATAGTTGATTATGAATGAGAATGCATGACCAATGTGCAGATATTTTGACGGCTCCGGCGCTAATCTAGTTGTTACCTTGCCTTTGATTGCATTCTTTAATTCTGGTAGCTCTCTTTTTTTCTTTTCTTTCTTCTCTTCAAGCAATTCTGGAGCTATTTCTTTTAATTTTTTTAATTGCTCCCCCAAATTCATGGAATTTACTTTCTTTACTATCTCTGCCACTTTTTTTGCCAGGGAAGATGCATCGTTCTTTAATTCAGGCTTTTCTCCGAAAACTTTTCCTATTACTGCACCTTGGTTAGCCTTGCCATCAAACTTGACAGCATTATGCAATGCATGCTTTAAGATTAAATCATCCATAAAAGCTAGTACTATAGAATGAGACTTATAAAATTAATGGTTTAAGGCTGCTGGGATGATGCCGTGAATAATTTCCTATATTCTTCTATGGTATCCTGCGCAAACCTCCTTATTCCATCACAGCTAACTTGGTGCATAGCCATAGCAACAATAGTATTATAGTCAACAGTAGCGATGTCTGCACCAACTTCTGCCATCTCAACAACCTGCCTTGGATTCCTTAAGCTGGCAGCTAGAACCTTGCAATCCAAATTGCTGTTTTTTAAAACTGTTACTATCCGCCCTACCAAATGCACTCCGCTTACGGTACCATCGTCATTTACATAGTTCGGCAACCCATGAATAACCCTTTGAATAGCAGTGCCGACATCTTTTGAATTAGACGCCGTCATGCCTTCCCTTGGGAAATAATCTGACTTTGACCTTTTTGTGCCTGGAAAATAAGCCTTAACCAGATAATCATCCAGCCGCCCTGCAAATGGACTTACATATTTGGCTCCCGCATTTGCAGCCAATAATGCCTGAGACGGGCTAAGGACCAATGTAGTATTAACCGGAATATTATGCAATGAAAGGCTCTTTATTATTTCCAGACCTGAATCCCAATTTTTATCATCCATTTCTTTTGCTGTACAAATTGGAATCTTTACAACGACATTATTGTTATGCATGCCGAATTTTTCCTTAATAAGCATTGCTTCACGATACATTGATTGCCTATCTGTGCTGATAACCTCAACGCTTAATGGGCCATAGAATGCCTTCTGTAATTCCTTGATGTAAGATTCCAAATCTGGCTTATCTGGCATAGATTCGGCTGCTATCTTAATTAAAGAAGGATTTGTAGTAACTCCATGAATCAATCCCAAAGAAGAAAGCTTCTTAATCTCATCTAATTTCGCACTATCAAGATAAAGCTGCATATCGAGATGAAAGAATATATTTCATATATAAGACTTCTCAAAAACTCATAGAAAGCTTTATAAATCACTGCCAGCTTTCATAACGAAAATGGCAAGCAAATCCACTGGGCTTAATGCAGGAAAGAAACTAGCCAAAAGAAGGAAAGTTTCCAGATGGCACCAGAGAAAATTCATAAAACGGACATTAAAATTAAGGGAAAAGGCTGATCCGCTTGAAGGCAGTTCCCAAGCAAAAGGAATAGTCCTAGAAAAAGTACAATTAGAAGCCAAGCAGCCTAATTCTGCAATGAGAAAATGCGTAAGAGTACAATTGATTAAGAACGGCAAGAAGATAACAGCATTTGCGCCTGGAAACAACGCAATAAAGCTGATAGATGAGCATGATGAAGTAATAATCGAATGCATAGGCGGCAAGATGGGAAGATCTAAGGGAGATATACCATGCGTAAGATGGCAGGTAATAAAAGTAAACGACCAGTCATTGGATGCATTAGTGCATGGACAGATTGAGAAGGGTAGAAGATGAGCACTATAAAATTATTCGGGCTATGGGACACTTCCGGAATAAAAGTAGAAGATGCCGGATTGCAGCCATACATAAACCTAAGGCCATTGCTTTTGCCCAAAACTGGCGGCAGAAACACAGGAATAGTATTCCACAAGTCAAAGACTAACATCGTTGAAAGGTTAGTCAACAAGGTAATGGTGCCTGGCCATAAGGGAAAGAAGCACAAATTATCATCCGGGCATTGCTGCGGAAAAGCTGCAGGAAAAATGACAATTGTAGAAAGCGCATTCAAGGCAATAGAAGCCAAAACAAAGAAGAATCCTGTTGAAGTTTTTGTAAAGGCTATAGAAAATGCAGCGCCAAGGGAAGAGATAACAACAATAGAATATGGTGGTGCAAGATATCCTAAAGCAGTCGAGTGCAGCCCGCAAAGAAGGATTGACATAGCGTTAAGGCAATTCATACAAGGGGCCTATGGAAAATCATTCAATAACAAAAGAGCATTAAAGGATACATTGGCTGATGAAATATTAAAAGCATACAATATGGACCAGAGCTCAACAGCAATTGCCAAGAAACTTGAACTTGAAAGGCAAGCTGATGCTTCAAGATAATTACTTCTTATTTTTAGGGACTTTTCTTTTACCATAATACTCGAGGAGATTAGGGTCATCTATCTGCTCTGGAGGAATTTTTCCTGCGATAACATCTTCCAATATCCCTAAACCCTGATTTACTTTGAAACTTAGATAATTTTTGCTACGCCTTGCACTCAAAGCAGTTTTAACGCCATATAAAGACAAGGCAAGGAATATTGCAGGAGTAACAAAGCCAGGCGGTGGCAATACAGCAGTAAAAGCTGCAATTGGCAAGCTTAAGACGCAAAGATATGACTGCCTTATTATTTCCCTCCTTACAAGCCTTAGATAAGCATACTTGGCAACCTTCTCATCAATTGAAGGTGAATGATATATGTCTATCTGCTGCCTCTTGCTAATGATATCAAGAAAAATCTGGCCATGGCTGCCAACCATGAAATCCCTGTATGCACGAACCATTTTAGGGCCATAGCTGTTTACCTTCTTTAGCTTTGGAAACCTGTCAAGAACCTTATTGTTAACATATTTTTCAGCCGATTCAATCTTATCGACAATGTCAAAATCCAAAATCCTTGAAAAAAAACCTTTTTGCTCTTGAGTTTCTTCTTTAATCTCTTCAAGGCGTGCAGTAATTCTCTTCTTAGAATATAACTCGTAATAAGAACCGCCATTATTTATCAAATATAACTCCATATTTGAAAGAAATGCTAGATGATTTAAAAGCTTTCTCAAGTTCTCTTTTAATTTCAGAAAAAGCTTATATAGTCAGTATGTTTTCCAGAAATAAAATGGTTCATGCCGAAATATCTTTCTATGATCTTAATTTGCTGGGGAACTTATTAGCAAGGGGTATAGTGAAGCATTTTGGGGGTACGCTAATTTTTCCAGTTGAAAACGAAATGGCATAATCATGCTATTTCATCTTCCGCTGGAGCCCCAGATTTTTTTATTTCCATTCTACAAAAAGCTTATATATTTGCTAGTGCTGTTCGCAGTGGCTAATGAAAAAAGTTGAAATAAGCATGGAAGAAGAGCGTGATGATTCTTTCTCTCTTGCAGAAAAGCTTTACAATTCAGGAGTAAGGCCTACTTTCATTTATGGTGTCACACGCGGCGGAAATTATATTGCTGGGCCAATTTCGGAATATTTCAAGTTGAGGTATTCAAAGGAAAATCACGGACTCAAACTAATAACTGGTTCTGTCGTTGCACATGAATACAGCTACGAAAACAGGCCCGGAGAGGTAATAGTAGAAGGATGGGCACCTTCTCTGAGCAGGATTTCTGAAAAGGATACTGTATTACTTTGTGATGACTGTTTCGATACGGGAAACACAATTAAGGCTCTAGTAAAGGACATAGAACTGCATACACCACTTAGAAAAAAACAGTCGCCTCTAATAATGATTGGAAATGACATCCAGTTAAACGATGAAATCAAAACAAAACCTAGCAAATATCCATCACCATTAGAATTAAGGGCAATAAATTTCTCTATGCTCCAACTAATAGATTATATAAGGCTTAGGTGCCCAGAAGAGATTTTTGATGCCAAATATGAATATTTCACTGAAAGAAGATTAATTGTCGCCACACATGACCTGAAACAATTCCTGGGAGAACATGTTGATGAGAATTTCATAAGATTATTCCCTGATGTAACAACAAATATATTTTACTGCAAGGGGAAATGGGGAGATAAATTTGGACCGTGGATACAATATGACAGATATGAAATGATGGGGCTAACTGATGAAGAGATAATGAAGAAGTACCGGGTGAAATAATGAAGAAATATGCCTTTCAATTATCCGGGAAAGAAATACTTCAACTAGACACTGCATTAACCTATGACGATGTAACTTTAGAGCCAGAGTATTCCGAAATAAGAAGCAGAAGAGATGTTGACCTTACTACAAAATTGACAAAGAGAATCTCGCTTAATATTCCAATAGTGTCGGCAAACATGAATTCTGTAACAGAATCGTCAATGGCCATAGCAATGGCAAGGCAAGGTGGAATTGGAATAATACACAGATATCGGTCAATAGAAGATACTGTAAATGAAGTGAAAAAAGTGAAAAGATGGAGAACACATGTAATAGAAGATCCGTACACCATAAAGAAAGATGCAACTATGGAAGAAGCAGCCGAGATGATGCACAAGTATAATGTTTCAGGGCTGCTAGTAACAAATGGAAGACAATTACTAGGAATATTGACTTCTAGGGATATGAAGGCAGCTGAAATCCTCGAAAGCAAATTAGTAGCAGAAGTAATGACACCATTTGAAAATCTAAAGACTGCACCCGCAGAAATAAAACAAGAAGATGCAAAAAAGCTGCTTTACAGGCACAGGATAGAAAAACTACCATTGGTAGATGATTCGGGAAATTTGTATGGACTTGTTACTGCAAAAGATATAAGAAAAATTGAAGAATACAGAAATGCAGCTTTGGATGGCAAGGGAAGACTTTTAGTTGGAGCTGCAACAGGGACTGATGATGATTACCTAGAAAGAGCAGATGCGCTTGTAAAAGCTGGTACAGATGTGCTTGTCGTAGATATTGCACAGGGGCATGCAAAGCATGCGCTAAAGACAGTTGAAGAACTCAAAAAAAGATACAACCCTACAATAGAAGTGATTGCAGGAAATGTTGCCACTGAAGACGGTGTCAAAAGGTTGCTTGGTGCAGGAGCAGATTGCGTCAAGGTGGGAATTGGCGGCGGTTCTGTCTGCACAACAAGAGAGGTAACTGGTGCTGGTGTGCCGCAGCTAACAGCAATAATCAGATGCGTCGAAGAGGCTAAAAAGCATGGGGTGCCAATAATTGCAGATGGTGGAATCCGGAAATCTGGAGACATTTGCAAGGCCATTGTCGGTGGTGCAAATACTGTGATGCTTGGGAATATGCTTGCTGGAACAGATGAATCACCAGGAAAAATCGCAACAAAAAACGGAAGAAGGGTAAAAGTATATATGGGCATGGCATCTGAAGAAGCAAACCTGCAAAGGACTGACAAGAAAAGGACAGATGATGATTTAACGGACTATTCGCCTGAAGGTATAGCGAAGTATGTCCAATACAAGGGACCAGTTGAACCATTAATCAAAAAATTATTAGGTGGCGTAAGATCAGGAGCAAGCTATATCAATGCAAGGACAATTGAAAGCTATAGAAATGGGCATTATTTTGTAAGAGGAACTTCTGCCGCCATGAAAGAAGCTACACCGCATGCAGAAGGCGAAGATTAGTGCTTCTCTAATTCTACTGCCACAATTTTATTATTATTAGCATCAAAAACAACAAAATCAGTCGCCATGTTCTTAGAGCCGGATAAAACTGCAATCTTTTCTGCCTGGTATGTGTTCAATAATACCGAACCTTTGTATTCTGAAGCCAACAATTGACCTAAAGCCTTCAATTTTTCAAGCCTAGTTTTTACATTTGACATTCGTACCACCTTAGCCTGGAAAACCAATCTTAAACATGCATCCTCTATGGCGATTATACCTTTCCTGTTTCTTGGCTTTTTCTTATTTTCCAAGGTGACCTTCAGCTTTGAATAGTGGTCAATAACTCTTGAAACTTTATTTATCTCCTGCTTCTTTAGCCCAACAATCTTGAGCCAGTTCTTTCTAGCAGGAGAATTAAGGAAATTTACTATCGCATCTTGCTCGGCTAAAAAATCTGATGCCTCTTCCTTGTGTTTTTTCAAAAGAAATGAGTAAGACTCTTTTTTCATGGATTTAATAGTTAATTCGCTATCTTAAAAACTTTTTGGAAAGAAAGGCTTATAAATCTAAAAGACAAATATTATGTTGATGTCAGAGTCTACATTGCTTTACTTAACACAAGTTTTAACCACATTTGCATTCATACTTTTTGCTTATTATCTGCTTTCTTATCTCTCAAAAAAGATGAAATTCAAGGAGAAAAGGCCAATCTTTGCATTCAAGACTGCGATAATAGCAGGAGTCTTTGACCTTTTCCTTACAATGGTTGTTAGCTTAGCAAATGCAAACAAGCTGGGGCTGTACCTTTTTTTTGTAACAGTAGAAATTCTTGCATTCTACTTCCTGGCAAAAACCGTTTATAAAATAAAATGGCAATATTCATTGTCAATGGCATTCCTTCTATTATTGACACTGCTTTTTGCTGAAATTGCCGTAGTAATCGGAATGGTAACTTTTATATCAATCTATGCAAGCGTATAGAAAAGTAATACTATATATGAAAGTTAAGAAACTATTTAAATATTAAGAACTGGATATTCCTATGATTGATTTGCTCGGAGCAGCATTACTATTATCAGGATTATTTGTCGGCTTAAACATGGGGGCGAATGACGCCGCAAACTCTTTCGGGCCTGCAATCGGGGCAGGAACATTAAGCTATAGGAGCGCATTAATTTTATTTTCTATATTCGTCATTATCGGCGCAAGCATCCAAGGATTTCATACAATCAAGACTATCAGCACTGGGATAATTAATGCACCCACTACGCCTATCAGCGCATTGATCTCTATCCTGCTCGCAACAGCAATAATGATAACATTGTTTGCATCTGCCGGCATACCAGTATCAACTACTCCAGCAATACTTGGTGGAATTGTTGGCATTGGAGTAACTCATGGCTTGGAAACTAACTGGGCAAAGGTATATACTATCTTTATAGCAGGATTAGTGACTCCAATTGTAGCAATAATTGTCGGCTATATAATTTACAAATATATCACAAAATCCCTGTTCAACCTTCCATTCTTGCGATATGAAAACATGATAGCTATGCTCTTGGTCATAAGCTCAATCTTACTTGCATATAGCGTCGGAGCCAATGGAATCGGCAATGCAATGGGCTTAGTTGTCGGAAATGGGATTGTAGGACCTTTTCTAGGCGGACTGATAGGAGGAATTGCATTATCAATTGGGGCCGCCATATTCGGCAGGAGAGTAATAAGGACCATCAGCAGGGATATAATGCAGCTTGATGCTATAATGGCATTGAGCATACAATTCGCAACTGCAATTACTATATACTTTTTCACTTTGTTCGGGATACCAACATCAACTACGCCTGCAATGCTTGGCTCATTAATTGGAGTTGGCTTGGTAAAAGGTGTTGCATCATTAGACATGGGGACTGTCAAGAAAATCGGGCTTAGCTGGATAACATCACCATTAATTGCTGCCTTGCTTGCAGTATTGATAAACAGCATACTCACATAAAAGCTTAAATATAAAAGAAGATTACGAAAACTGGGGGAGAAAAAAGATGGCATTTAAAATACTTCCATTGTTTGGAAGGGACAAGGAAAAAGAAACAGTAGAGCTATTTAGGGCATTATTGGCAGAGATTGTTGTTGCAAATGAATCTTTTGCTGCATGTGTAAAAGGTTTGTTGGATGGAGATTTTGATGTTGTTGCTGCCAAGGCTGCAGACGTTACCAAGCATGAGAAAAACGCTGACCAGATAATAGCAAAGATAATATTCCATCTTTACGGGGGAGCATTTCTGCCTGGAATGAGGACGCAACTGCATGAGCTTGCAATCTACATAGATGATGTAATAGATAATATGCAAAATTCCGTAAATGCATTCGGGTATATGAGAGACAAGAAATTCCCAGAGCCTGTGAAGAATACCTATTGGAAGCTTTTCGAAGAGAGCAGAAAATCTGTAACACAATTGCAGACTGTGCTTGAAGACATGTTTGAGAATAAAGAATCATTAATGGATAATATCAAGGCAGCCAAGCTGATGGAGCATAACTGCGATGTCTTGAAAAAAGAAGTCTTTGACAAGGTCATGTTCGACAAGAAGATAGAAGCAGTCACAAGCAGGCTATTAACGGATATTGCAGGTTTTATATCATCTATAGCTGATTCCGTAGAGGATTGCTGCGACAAAGTGATAGTCTTGAAATTGTTAAGGCAAGCTTAGAGCTTGAACCTTTTCATCAGCAAAGAATTGGATACAACGCTAACAGAGCTGAAAGCCATGGCTGCCCCAGCAATTACGGGATTCAATACCCATCCAGTAAATGGAAAAAGAATGCCGGCTGCTACTGGGATGCCTATTATGTTGTAGAAAAAAGCCCAAAAAAGATTTTGTTTTATCTTGTAAATAGAATGTTTGCTTAATTTTACTGCATTAACAACGTCCATCACATTATTCTTAACAATAATAACATCACCGGCTTCAATTGCTATGTCTGTGCCAGATCCTAAAGCAATTCCCACATCTGCTTTAGCCAATGCCGGTGCATCGTTTATTCCATCACCAATCATTGCTACCTTCTTTCCTTTTGACTGCAATTCCACAACTTTAGCCTCTTTATCTTGAGGCAAAACTTCTGCAATGAATTTTTCTATGCCTGCTTCCTTTGCTATTGCCTTAGCTGTCAGTTTATTGTCGCCAGTTATCATCATCGGAACCTTGCCAATCCTTTTCAGTTCAGAAATTGCCTGAAATGCATCCGGCTTCAATTTATCCATGACTGCTATTATGCCTATTGCCTTTTTTCCTGCGGCCACTAAAACGGCCGTCTTACCTTCTGATTCAAGATTTTCTAATTTTTCTGAAAAACTTTTCCAATTGATTTTCTCTTCTTCAAATAATTTCCTTGTGCCGATTATTATCTCCTTGTTGACATAAGTTACTATTACTCCTTTTCCTGAGATTGAGTTAAACTTTGAAGGCTCTGGAACATTAATCTTCTTAGATTTTGCTGATGAAAGTATGGCATCTGCCAATGGATGTTCTGATCGCTTCTCTGCTATAGATGCATAAAGCAATACCTCTCTCTCTGTAGAATCCTTTGAAGCGATAATATCCGTCACTTCCGGCTTGCCAAAAGTTAATGTGCCTGTCTTGTCAAAAACAAAAATATCTGCCTCATTAACCTCCTGCAAAGAAGCTGCTGTCTTGAAAAGAATTCCATGCTGTGCGCCCAAGCCAGTGCCTACCATCACTGCTGTAGGCGTTGCCAAGCCCATTGCACACGGGCATGCTATGATTAATACCGCTATCCCCATAGATAATGAAAATTCAAAACCCTGCCCAGCAATAAGCCATGTAACAAATGATAATAAAGCAACAGCCATCACTGTTGGAACGAAATAAAAAGAAACCTTGTCTACTAATTCCTGAATCGGCGCTTTGCTCCCCTGGGCTTCCTCTACTAGATGTATTATCTGTGCTAACAAAGTATCCCTGCCGACTTTTTCCGCCTTAAACTTAAAAGTGCCGTGCTTGTTGATAGTAGAGCCAATGACCTTGTCCCCTTTCGATTTTTCTACTGGGATGCTTTCACCGGTTACCATACTCTCATCAATGCTAGAATTCCCTTCGATTATAATACCGTCAACAGGTATTTTCTCTCCTGGCTTTACTATAATAATATCGCCGACTATAACCTCTTCTATCTTGATTTTTATTTCCCTGCCATCCCTTACCACATGCGCTTCCTTTGCGCTTAAGCCAAGAAGCTTCTTAACTGCCTCTGATGTTTTCCCTTTTGCTATTGCTTCCAGCCACTTCCCTAATAGAATAAACGCAAGCAGCAATGCTGCCACTTCGAAATATAAGTTATGCAAAGATGAAGTATCAGATAATATCCTGAAAACAATGTAAATACTGTACAAATAAGCTGAGCCTGTGCCTATTGCAACCAGACTATCCATGTTAGGAGATAAGTTAAACAATGCCCTAACTCCATTGATATAAAATGTATAAGATACCGCTATAACTATGCTTGCCAGGATTAATTCTACAACTGCTAAGATGCTCTCGCTAAATGCTGGAAGTGGAAGGCCTATTGAAGGGCCCATTGATAAATAAGCCAGTGGCAGTCCGAAAAGCAATGAGACTAGGAATTTGAGCCGGTAATCCTTAATTTCCTTCTTCCTTGCTTCTTTTTCCCTGTCATGCAACTCTTCGCTTGATGAATCAGATAATACCTCCGCAGAATAGCCAGCATTTTTAATTGCTTTTAAAATATCATTTATGTTGACACCTGGCACTGCATCAACAGAAGCTTTTCTTAATTCCAAGTTTATGCTTACATCATTAACACCATTAACAGACCTTATTGCCTTATCTACTAAATTTACGCAATGCATTGATTCCATTCCATTTACAATGAAAATAAGGTTCAAAGATGATGAAGAAACAGCCTTGTAGCCCAGTTTTTTTATGGTAAACTCAAATTCACTAGTATTTGTTTTGGATGCATCGTAATTAATATAAGCCCTGGCAGTAGCAAAATTAACATTTGCCTTCTCAACACCATTGATTTTTGATAATGATTTCTCAATTGTTACTGCACAAGATGCGCAATGCATCCCTTCTATTGAGATTTCTTTCTTAGCAAGATTGCTATGATTTGGTGATTCATGTTTAATCTTTTTAGTGGCCAATTCCCTTCCATTGAAATTATCCATGCAATTTTTGGAACAGAAATAATACTTCTTGCCATCTTTTGAAGAGATGAATTTAGACTTTTTTTCATCAACTTCCATGCCACAGACCGGATCTTTAGCCATATATCGTATTTTGATATATTGCACTATATAA
>JAHFJF010000076.1 GCA_023245975.1 archaeon | reverse complement strand
TATTGTTACGATGGCGATAAGTGTGAGTATTATCCATTCAATCTTATGTCTTTTTTGGGTTTCCTGTCGCCTTGCTTTCTTTAGAAGTAATAAGCCAATTGTGTAAAATGCATATCCGCCAATCAAAAATGCCATAAGCAATACTATGATAACCAATGAGGAGCAAGCAAATCCATTTTTGGAACATATTGATGTTACTGCTGGGGCAGGCGTTTTGCCAATCTCAAATACAGTTGAGGCTGCGCTTACAGATCCTTTTTCAGATAGCTTTATCGCAAATACATATTTCCCAGGGGCCGCATTTAGCGGTATGTTTATAGTCTTGCTTATTGTTGCCTTGAACCATTCGCCTTTAGGGCTTGTTGACGCCCTTTCGCTTTCTGTCAAGACCACTGTTCCAGTGCTGCTTATCAATGAGTATTCCAAGAATAAGTCTTCTGCGCCAAGGCCTTTGAGATTATAGATTGTTATTATGAATGCAGCCGTGCTCCCAGAGACCATATCCGATGGCGTTATTGCTGGTTCTACAGTAGCATCAAAAGTAATTGTTTTTGTTTCTGAATCAATTACTATTAATGAGCTTGTTTTCGTTAAATCAGCCGAGAACTCTACCTCTCCGACTAATGTTCCATATTCTCCTTCAGGCACAACAGTCTCAACATTAATTCGTTTTGACTCTAATGGCAGAAGTTGTACACGGTTTATTATTTTTCCATCTATGCCAACTAATATTGGATAAGCATCAATTTCTTTATTTCGCAGATTGGTTAAGGTAAGGATATGCTCTGCCTTTTCTCCGCTCTTTAGTGTTGATTTTAGGATTTGCGGTTCTAGATTTATTTGATTGCTTTCACTGGTATTTTTTATTAGGAGGGCTGATGCTATTAGGATTATTGCTACCGATATTCCTAGCACAAGGAGCACTCTCTTCCATAAATTTATCTGGTTGCTTACTTTCAAAAAGCACCTCTTTCCAAGGAATATTATCCGCTTATACCTATTTAAAGATTTTTGTAGAAATCTAGGATTAAAGTATTTCAATTGCCCTTAATTTGGCCCTTTGCGCCTTGGGATTAAGGCTGATTTCCTCTTTTGAAGCTAAAATCGGTTTTTTGGTTAATACTTTGGCTATGCCTTTCTTTACATAATCCCTAAACATATGCTTTACGATCTTATCTTCCATTGAATGGAATGAGATTATGGCTAATCTTCCTTTATTTTTCAAGCAATCAGGGACAGTTGAGATTAAGCTTTTAAGTTCCCCTAAATCGTTATTGACTTCCATCCTTAATGCCCGGAATGTAGGCGTGGCCCAATGGTGTTCTCGTGAAAATCTGTATTTAGGTGGCATTGCTCGTTTTACTATTTCAAGCAGTTCTTCACCGGTTTCAATGGATTTTTCTGTTCTTGACCTGCATATGGATCTTGCTACTGCATTGGCAAACCTCCTTTCTCCATATTCAAACAATAGATTTGATATTTTTTCTTCCGGATCTTCATTAATTATCTCAAATGCAGAAACCTTCTGTTTGGGATTCATTCGCATATCCAATTTCCCTTTGAATCCGAATCCTCTTTCATCATCTTCCAATTGATATGTAGATACGCCTAAGTCTGCCAAAATCCCGTCAACCTTACTTATTGAAAGATCATCAAGTATTTCTCTCAATTTGGAAAATTCAGAATTTATCAGAACTGCTTCTTTTGGCAATTCTTTCTTGGCAAATTCAATAGCCTTTTCATCTCTGTCAATTGAAATTACATTGCAGCCGATATTCAGTAGTTCTTTAGTATGGCCACCTAATCCTAAAGTGCAATCTACTATTGTTTTTCCTTTGGAAGCATTCAAAAAAGCGATGCATTCTTCTGCCATAACAGGAACATGTTTAATCATATTTTTTGGTTAATACGATAGGTATTTAAGTTATTCCATAGTAATATCCAGAAAAATGGATGGAGTCGTAGTATTAAGCAACCCGAATAGCGGCAGGAATTTTAGGGATAAGTCAAGATTTAAGACAATTCAAAAGATAGTTGGAAATAGGGGCATTGTTTACAGCACAAAAAATCCAGATTGCCTTGAAAAGATTTTATCGGATTTGCCGAAGCATGACCCCAAGGCTCTGATAATAAGCGGTGGCGATGGTACTGTTTCAACTGTTGTTACAAAATTGATGCGATATTGGCCAGGAGAAAAAGAGTTGCCTGTATTGGGGGTTATACCCTCCGGAACAATAAACATATTGGCAAAGGAATATACTTCAAACAAGAAGACTCCGCTCAGGCCTTTCAGGTATTTCAAGAATCTGTTTAATGACGCTGACCAATTGGATTATTTGCGTGGCATGGTCTCTCTTCCTGAAGAGAGATTATTTTATAAGGATGTAGATTTTATGAAGGTTTCAGACAACAATGGGCTTTGCACATATGGCTTTTCAGCAGGAGCTGGATTGATTGTTGATTTGCTGCATGAATATTACAAGGCAAAACACCTGAAATTAATCAAGATGTCTTCTATGGCTGTTCACTTGATGTGGTCTGCTTTATTTAATGGGAAATATTATCAGTCATTGAATAAAAAGCATTCTTTCTCTGTCAATGGTGATGAGCCTGAAGATTATCTTTGGATAGTTTCGCAGACATTGCAGTCCGTAGGCACGCCTAAATCATCGCCATTTTACAAGGCGCAGCTATGCTCTGGAAAGTTTCATACAATGGGGGCGAAATTTAATCTGGATAAGTTCATAAGATATTTTCCTGCATTCTATAGCGGTGATGAGATTCCGGGCATGCTTGATATTCAGACAGATAGCATTGTGTTGTCTTCCGAGCAAGAGTTTGCATACCAGGTTAATGGTGATTTGGACTATTTAGGCAAGCCTTTCAAAGCTTGTATTTTGAAGATGGAGCACGGAATAACATGCAAGATTGTTCAGCCAAGAAATTAGGATTATTGACGGTAAAAAACCAAACCTTTTTATATATCTGCCTTTTAAGTTAGCTTTAGCGGGATAGGGCAGCCAGGAGTGCCCGATGGGCTCATAACCCATAGGTCGAAGGTTCAAATCCTTCTCCCGCTACTTTCCTTCCATAATCTTAAATAGAAACTATACATC
The DNA here is from genome assembly GCA_023245975.1 of archaeon. Lineage (GTDB taxonomy): Archaea > Nanobdellota > Nanobdellia > SCGC-AAA011-G17 > GW2011-AR17 > JAHFJF01. Next base: position 1,106 of record JAHFJF010000076.1, on the reverse strand, counting down.
TTATATTCTATGGCATACGACCAGAAAGTTATAGATCATTTTGAGAATCCAAAGAATGTAGGAAGTTTTGGCTCTTCTCAAGAAGTAAAGAATTTAGTCAATATCGGCACAGGCATTGTCGGCGCTCCTGCTTGCGGTGATGTAATGAAATTGCAGATTAAAGTGGATTTGAAATATAAGACCGATAAGGGAAATATTTACTCTTCTGAAACTTTATATGGAATTGGCAAAGAAGTTGTGTTTGATGAAAAATTAGGTTTAGAAAAAATAGTTGATGTTGAAGAGGTTATTACAGATGCAAAAATGAAAGTATTTGGATGCGGCAGTGCAATTGCCTCTTCTTCATATCTTACAGAGATTGTTAAAGGAATGACAACAGAAAATGCAATGAAAATCAGGAATACGCAGGTAGTCAAAGAATTATCTTTGCCGCCAGTAAAAATACATTGTTCTGTATTGGCAGAGGATGCGATAAAAGCTGCTATTGCTGATTACAGGAATAAAAGAAATAAATCATTGAACCGCTAACCTCTGCAATTCGCCAGTCCTTACTAATTGTTCGACAATATCGCAGCCGCCAATGAATTCTCCATCAATGTACAATTGCGGGATTGTAGGCCAGTTGGCATATTCCTTTACGCCTTGCCTTATTTCTTCATCAGTGAAGATATCAAATGACTTGAAAGTGATCTTTAATTCGTTTAATGTGTCTACTACCTTCTTTGAGAATCCGCATTGCGGCTCATCAGGCGTACCCTTCATGAAAAGGAATACCTTGAAAGAGTGTGTCATGGTTTCTATCCTTGCCCTTAGTTCTTCGTTCATTTTCATTCCACCTTTGTTTCTATGGCTAATGCATGCAATGAATCCTTGAATTCATTCTCTAATGTATTGTTGACCATCCTATGCTGCTCTAGCAATGATTTGCCGGCAAAACCTTTGTATATTACTATTGCTTTAAGATGTTTTCCATCCATTCTTGGATCAAGTATTTTTGCTGTAGAACCAGGAAGCCCTGATTCTATCTTATTTTTGATTTGTTCAAGGGTTAGCATGCTACTGATTTTATGGATTTCCTATATAAGCGTTTTGGATTACAATTTCAG
>JAHFJF010000006.1 GCA_023245975.1 archaeon | reverse complement strand
AGCGCATTGGTAAATACAATCTATTAGAGTTAATTAATGTAAAGAAAGAAGATGATATTGAAAAGAATATCAAGGGTATTTTATTTGTATTGGACGAGCATGGAAAGCAGTTGGATTCTTTGGATTTTTCAAAAATCCTTCTTGAAAGAAATCTTACCTTTTGCATTGGGCCGGCTGAAGGCTTTAGCAAGGAGTTCTTGAAAGGTAAGTCATTAATCTCTCTATCAAAGATGACTATAATGCATCAATTGGCCCTGGTTGTTTTATTAGAGCAGGTTTACAGAGGATTTACAATATTGAAAAATGAACCTTATCATCGCGGTTAGGCAAAAAGCTTATATAACAAGATTTGCTTTTCTATTCTAAGGCATGGACGAAGATAACAGGCTAATAAAAGAGAGAATAGAGAAGGTTTACGAACTGCAGGAGAAAGGCGTCAATCCTTACCCTTACAAATTTGATGTTGATTTCTATGCTAAGGATATCCTGGAGAAGCATTCTGGCTTGAAAGAAGGCGAATCCACAAAGCACAATGTAAATATGGCAGGCAGGATAATGACGTTAAGGCTTATGGGAAATGCCACCTTTGCGCACATCCAGGACAATACTGGCCAGATACAGGTTTACCTGTCAAAAGATGATGTTGAAAATTATGAATTGATAAAGTCAAAGCTGATAGAGCTCGGTGATACTATCGGCGTTCATGGCAATGTTTTCAAGACAAAACGTGGGGAGATTTCAGTTCATGTGAAGAAATTGGAGTTGTTATGCAAAGCAGTAAGGCCATTGCCGGATAAGTTTCATGGAGTTACTGACACAGAGATAAGGTACAGGCAGAGATATGTTGATTTGATTGTCAATTCAGAAGTTAAGAAAGTATTTGAGCTGAGGTCTAGGATAGTGAATGCAGTAAGGGAATTCTTCATAAATCATGGTTTTATAGATGCAGAAATTCCATTATTGCAGCCAGTTTATGGCGGTGCAAATGCAAAGCCTTTCGTAACACACATAAATGCCTGGGACCAGAAGATGTTCCTGTCAATATCTCCAGAACTTTACCTGAAGCGATTGATTGTTGGCGGCTTCTCAAAAGTATACTATTTGGGAAAGAATTTCAGGAATGAGGGTGTTGACAAGACGCACAACCCAGAATTTACGATGATGGAATGCTACCAGGCATACGCAGATTACAATGATATGATGAAGCTCACAGAAGATTTGTATGAGCATGTCTGCAAATCTGTTCTGGGTACTACAAAAGTAAAATATCAAGGCATAGATATAAATTTCAAGAAGCCTTGGGAAAGGATAACTATGCATGATGCAATCAGGGAATATGCGGGCATAGATGCGGAAAGGATGCCAGACCATGAGCTTAAAACATTTGTATCAAGGAACAAGATAGAGCTCAACGGTGAATATAATCGTGGCCTGGCTATAAATGCTATCTTCGAGCATTTCTGTGAAAGCAAATTCATCCAGCCTACATTTGTAATGCATCATCCTAAGGAAACAACGCCATTATGCAAGGAGCTTCGCGGCCATCCTGACTTGATAGAAAGGTTTGAGCCGTTTGTTAATGGTTGGGAATTAGGCAATGCATATTCAGAATTAAATAATCCTATTGTTCAGAAGAGATTGCTTGAAGAGCAGGCCGCAAAGGGCCGCGGTGGTTATGAGGAAGCCCACCAGATGGATGAGGATTTCATTAGGGCATTGGAATATGGTATGCCGCCAACTGGTGGCCTTGGCCTTGGCATAGATAGAATGGTGATGCTTTTGACAGATTCAGCTACAATCAGGGATGTCATACTCTTTCCGACAATGCGCCACGAATCAAAGGATGAGAAAAAATGACGCTGGAGAAAATACTAAAGGCATATCTTTTTACTTATTGGCCGGAAACAGGTGCTCTTTCTAAAAGTACAGGAATAAATTATTCTCAGATTGAAATAAGGTTTGACGAGTCTAAGCTTTATGAAGATGATCTTAGTTTTCATTGGGAGTATAAGGATATAGGCTCTGCGTCATTAGATAAGCCTGTTGATTTTGTTAAGGACAATATTCTTGATATAAGCAAATCTATTCGTGAACAGCTTGCAAAGAAAGGCAAGCTTGACTTGAGCAAGAATCTTGAGGGCCATTGTTTTCTTAGGATTAATAATCTTTCTGAGATAAATGAATCAGTAATTAGCGCCTGTGATGGTCTTCTTGAGGGATATGTCAAGGCAAAAAAAGAAGCCAAGGGCCCTAAAGATAGATATAATTAAGACAGAATATTCCTCGTTTGTAAAAGATTTAGAATCAGATCATCCAAGGCTTCAGCTGCGAACTTCGGATTTAATGCATAAATCCTTGAGGGTGATTTCTTCTTTTGCATAAATTGTTCATAATCTCGCTCGTCCATCATCTTTAGCTGGAATGATTTCTGATAAATAAAGTCTTCTGCCTCTAAAACTTCATTTTTTCTTTCTTTTATCTTTCTGATATTAACATCAAGGGGCACTCCAAAATAGTCTAAATTAAGTTTTAAGTTTGGTTTGGGCATTTGCCACTTCCCTTCCCATGGGAGCCGAAATGTTATGAATTGCACAAGCGTCATATTTTTTGTTAATCTTTCATCTTTGAATTTTTTATCTACGGATAATTCTGAAAGGTATGAATCAACAACTTTTCTTCCTAGTGATTTAGATTCTTCTTCGGGTGTTTTACCAAATCCATATATTAATAGTACATATTGGTTCATTTTTGATTAACATTATTAGTAATATTTATAAATTCGACGCAAATACAAGATAACATGGCAAAAAAGAAAGAGGGGAGGTATCAAGAAGGGGAATGCGAGAGTTGCAGTAATTATGCCCGGCTATTCTCAGTTGGCGGGCAGCTTGTTTGCGAAGAGTGCAGGGATGAAGAGGGAGCAATCTCTGAAAAGGATGCCCAGACAGAGACTGACGAAGACTAGTCTTGGGCGAAAGCATTATTAATTCTCGACTGCTTATCTTTTAGTAATGGGTAAGGAGAAAAAGCTAACAATGGGCGTCTTAGGCCCTGTTGTTTTCAAGAAGAATGGGGTAGCCGATTTTAATGGATTGCTTGCAGCAATACCCAAATGGCTTAGGACTCAAGGCTATGACTGCTTAGAGAAGGGAAGAAGCGAGAAATCAACTTCTACAGGTAAAACAATAGAATCCAACTGGATTGCTATGAAAGAGGTAACAGCCTATGTCCGTTATATAATTAAGATAAATCTTTTTGTAAGGGATTTGACAGATGTCGCAGTTGAAAAGCATGGAAAGACTGTTAAAATGCAGCGTGGAAGGATTGAACTAGATTTCAAGTCTGAGTACGAGAAGAATTATCCTAGAGACGGGAAAAAAGTGTTTAATACAGATAAGAAATATCAAGAGATTCTAAGGGTATTTTACGAGAGGTATGTTGTTAAACAGCAGCTTACTGCATTAGAGGACAAGCTTCTTTTTGAGTCTAATGATTTTGTAAAACATATCCAGCAATTCTTATATTCCTAATAGAAATATTTATAAGGCTATATTTGATAATCTCTTTCAATGTCAGTAAAAGATTATATCGGTCCAGTCACAAGGCTGAAGCAAACATTGGTTTTTGATATAAAGGAATTTTCTGCCATGCTTTCTAGGATAATAAAGGATCGCGGATTCGCAGGTTATTTGGAAGTTTACCATAATGAATTCAATAATCCAGACGGTTCGAAGACTATAGCATTTGGTTGGGTCATTGGAAAAAAGGTTGAGCCATACGTAAGGTTGTGCATGGATATTAACGTCAAAGCGGTTGTTAATGAGGCAGTCGTAGAAGAAAAGACGATGTATGAAGGGAATTTGGATATCGACTTAACAAGTTACCTATTAAGGGATATAGAAGATGAATGGGGTTACAGAAACAGCAATCCAACAAGAAGGTTTTTGCGCGACCTATACGACAAGTTTCTTAATGTAGACAAGATGTCAGGCCATGAAAAGAAGTTGAAGGCAGATTATGATGCAATTATCTCAGATTTGAAAGCTTACATGAAAATCCATCGGCCAGAGTAAGGTTTTTATAGGCTCTATAACATATTCTTTTTAGCATGAATAAGGCATTTTTCCAGGCTGTGGCTTTTCTAATAGGAACAACTATTGGGGCAGGGATATTGGGAATTCCGTATGTTGTCCAGAAATCAGGCATCTATCTTGGATTGGCATACATAGTTGTTCTTGGCATATTTACATTAATAATAAACCTTTATGTTGGGGAAGTAAGCTTAAGGACAAAAGGCACCCATGAGCTCACAGGCTATGCAGAAAAATTCATCGGAAAATGGGGCAAGAATGCATTATTAATCTCTTTATTAATAGAGATATATGGGGCGCTATCGGCATATCTTATTGGGGTGAGCCATTCATTCAGTGCAATATTAGGATTAAGCACTGACTTTTGGATTCTTGCTTATTTCATATTGATGGGGCTGATTCTTTTCAGGGGGATAAATGTAGTTAAGGGCTACGAGGTAATTTTTAATGCAGCGAAGCTACTCCTGATATTTTCAATAATCTTCTTTGCATTTGCATTCATTAAAGCGGATAGTTTTTCATTGCCAGAAACTCCAGCACTTGCACTTCCATTTGGAGTTATACTATTCTCATTTATGGGCCTAACAGCAATTCCGGAATTGAAGCATATACTTAATCAAGACAGGAAGGCGGTCAAGAATGCAATTATTCTAGGATCAATAATACCGATTGTTGTTTATGTGTTATTTGCCATATCGGTTGTTGGTGTTACAGGTTCTTCGACAACAGAAGTTGCTACAATTGCCCTCGGAGCAAAATTAGGTTTCTTTATGTCCTTATTGGGCAGTGTTTTTGCTATTTTTTCTATGACGACAGCTTTCTTGGCAGTAGCTTTGGCTTTGATTTGGATATTCCATTATGATTATGGTGTGAACAAGACTGTTTCATTCGCAGCAACTATGCTTGTCCCTTTGATAATAGCGCTTTCTGGAAAATTAGGCTTCATAAGGTTATTAGGGTTGTCAGGATCTATTGCAGGTGGAGTAACTATTATTTTGTGCCTGATAATGTTCCATAAGTCAAAGGAATCTTTTGAGAGAAAGCCTGAATACCAATTGAAGGCAAGCATGATTTTGAGTTCTATATTGGCTTTAATCATCCTTGTAGGCATTATTGCTACATTTTTTGCATAACATGGATAAAAACTAGCTTAAAGTTATAAATAATCAGAAAATAAGCCTCTCTAAGATGAATAGATTAAGTAATATCGTGGCTGCTTTATCTTTGAATTTTGTATTAAATGGCTGCATGACTACAACAAGGCCTTTTTATCTTGATGAATTGGCAGCACAAAGGATTGAAGTAATAAGGGATAATAGCAATATCGCAAATAATTTCATATCGGGCCACACAGTCTCTGAATTGTCTTCTAATGACTTGGATACCTTAAGAAGAATAATTGAGCGTGATTACAGTGATTACCTGAATAAAAAAGTAGAATTTCCTAACCCTCATTTTACAAGGACAGGCCACATGCTTTTTATTGCACGGAGGGGGGAAGAAAATATAATTGCATCTAAAAATTTGTATACTTCCTCTTTGAATAGGAACCAGAAGGCTGTCTTGGAATTTCTTGCTGAGCGCTATGGTGAAGAATTTGAAGCAATAACAATGAATAATCCAGATATAATTCAGGAAGCTGAAGGCGCAATAGGCTCTGATGAACTAACTGAATTATTTGACAGGGAGCACAATGTGCAGCCAAGATATGCCGCCTTTATCAGTGATATGTCAGGCTATGCCATTCCAATCGCTTTTGTCCATTATGTTAACCTAAGGCCAGACATAGGCAGCTTAACAGGCTTAATCCATACTTGGGAGCATGAATATGCACACACATTAATCTATAATGAGATGGGACTGGATTATTCGCTTTCATTGCTTGGCTCTTACACCGGAATTAGCTCTAATATGGAGATAATATCTGTCCATGAGACTGCTTGCGAAATAATTTCTAACAATGTTCAAGAGTTTTTTTCAAGGCATCTTGAAGAAATATTCAATGAAGATTATTTTAATGGAATTGAATTAGAAAAAAAGCTTGATTCAATTATAGAAGACATAGTATTGGACTATCATTCAATCCCAAGGAGAGATCGTTTGGCTAGGAGGGATGAGATATTTAATGGTTATAGCAGGCAAATAGAAGAGAGGACTGGTGTAGGGATGTATAATCTCAATGAAGCGAGATTGGCATTGATGAGAAGGTATTCTGGAGAGAGGAGAATAAGGTCTGAGCTGGAAGTAATTCATGATAGGCTTGGCCATGAGAGCTTTATCCAGATTATTCCTTCCATTTATAATTTTTCAGATTTGCATTTTGCCTATCGGCTTTCGTTGAATAATCCGGATATTTTTGCACTATTTCAGGCATTGCAGTCTAAGCATGCAAGAGAGCGCCCTAGAATAGATTTCTAGCCGGAAGTTGCAGTTATGGAATTGAATAATGCATATGGCACAAGATAGGAGCAGCCGCTGTGAGGGACATTCTCTAGTTTTTTTGACATTGCTGTCACATCATTCATTATTTTGAAGAAATTGCCGCCTATTACAACGCCTTTCAGTGGGCATACTACTTTGCCGTTCTTTATCAAATGGCCTTCCTGCACACCTAAAGAGAAATCTCCGGTAGCTTCGTTCATTGTATGCACGCCGAGTAATCCTCGTGCATATATTGCCTTGCCGCATTCTGAGAATAAATCATTTTTTGTTCCTGGTCTCATTATTACATTATTTGTTGATATTGAGGGAAGTGTAGATGCAGACCTTGATGCATTTCCAGTGCTGCCTTTCTTGCTGATTTGCCCATATTTCCTGTCAGATATGTAGCTTTTCAATATTCCATTATCAATTACTTTGGTTATTCTTGTTTTTGTGCCCTCAGAATCAAATGAACGTGATGCTAAAAGCCATTTTGTTGTCCCATCATCGGTAATGCTTATGCTCTTGTGAAATACTGGCTTGTTGTTCATATTGCAGAATCTTGATTTATTCATATGAACATTCTCGGCATTTATCGAGAATGCGTAGCTTTCAGACAATAGTGCTGCCAATGTTTCGGGATGCAATAGCAGTTGGTAATTCCCTGAATCAATGCTTTTTCTCACGAAAAGAGATTCTAGTCTTTCTGCAGCCTCTTTGCCGAAAGTTGTGTCTAGCTTATGCTCAGACGCCTTTGTAATGCCAACATTCTCTATTATGGAATCTTTCTTTAAAGAAAACCCGAAGGATGCAGTAATCTTGCCGTAAGATTCTTCTGCATCTAACCCTTCAGATGTTACTATCCTTACCTTTGCAAGGCTCTTTGATATTCCGCCTTCCGAGACCATGATATTTTTGTTCCTTGATTTTGTATCTGTTATTATCTCTTTTGATGTTTTTGATATCCATTCTGAATCAATTCCAAGCACTTCCTTGCTTGGTTTTATCTTTCCCTTAACCCCAGAAGTTCCAAACCCAGGAAAATCCTTGTCAGGCTCATTGTTCTTTGCAGAATACAATGCCGCATCAATGCATCTTTTGTAATCTTTTAGATTGTCTGTATATGAGAAGCCTATTTTCTTGTCAATAGCCACCCTAATTCCCAAAGACATTGCATTCCCTGAAGCGGTGAAAGAAACTCTGTCATTGAATATCTCGTTTGAAGTTTCATTTGAATATACGCTATAGATTTCATAATCAACGCATTTCTTTTTTAGGTGGGATATTATTTCGTCCATCAAACTCCACCAACCCTAGCTTTCTCTATCAAGATGTGCGGCGCCCCATCCCCTACTGGCACATACTGTCCGCCTTTTCCGCAGAATCCAGTCCCTAGGCTCATGTCGTTTGCTATAAGCTTTATGTTGTGCAGAGTCTGCATGATATTGCCTGTTAGCGATGCACCTTTTAGCATTCTTCCTATCTCACCATTATTGATTTCATAGCCTTCAGTTGCATTAAATAGGAATTCCCCAGATGCAGGGTCTACTTGTCCACCAGCCGATCCTTTCAAGTAATAGCCGTTCTTTGTTTCATTTAGTATTTCATCGAATGTTGAATCTCCATTCTCAAAATATGTATTGGTCATCCTTACGATGGCCTTTGCGGCTGGATTCATTGCTCTTCCATTGCCAGTTGGTTTTGAATTTGTTAATGATGCTGTTTCCCTATTATGCAGGTATCTTTTCAAGACGCCATTTTCTACCAAGGCAGTCCTGCTGCCGGGTATGCCTTCTGAGTCAAATGGTACATAGCCCCATGCTTTTGGTAGAGAGCCATTATCTGTTATGTTGACAAGCTTATTGCCAATAGTCTTCCCAAGCTTGCCATGCAATAGCGATGCGTTGCTCAATACCAGGTCAGCTTCGCATGCATGCCCTATAGCTTCATGTGCCAGCACACCGCCTAATTTTTGGTCTGTCACAGTATTTGTCACGCATCCTTTAGGCGTGATTGCATTAAGCATCATTATTGACTTTTTTATTGCAGTAGATATGCAGTTTTCAGCCCTTTCCAATATTTCGTAGCCGCCCTTTATCCTTTCTATTTCAAAGAAATTCTCAATTTTGTCGCCTTTCTTTGCAAATGACCAGCACAATACTCCTGAAGTCACATCCTCATAAGAAAGATCAGAACCCTCACTGTTAATGTAATTTGTTTTTATTACGCTGTCTGAATAGATTACTTTCAAGTTTGAGATATTGTCTGGTTTTTTGCATAGCTTTAGAATATTTGATTTCTTTTCCTCTAATGAATAATCTTCAGGATTTTTTTTATAGGCGGTTGTGAATTTCCTCTTTACTGGCTTTTGCAGGTTTAGCTTGACGCTGAAATCAGAAGACTTTGCATTTTCCAATGCTTCAAAAGCTAATCTTTTTAGGTCTTTTTCAAAACTATAGGCTAATCCCCATCTTCCATTATGTAATACCCTGATTGAATTAAGTTCCTTGCTCCCAGAAGATAGTTCCTTTATTTTTTGGTCTGTTGTTTCAATAAAATTCCTTGAGGATTTAACGCTTGTTATCTCGGCAAACTCCGCCCCTTTCTTTAATGCTAATGATATTGCCTCTTCCACTTAATTAATTGGGAATAGCTTCCTTTTAAGTTTAATGGAAAAAATTAAAAGGAGACTAAATAAGCTAAATTCAATGCAGGAGTGGGATAGTTATCAGCCGATAGTATATTTACCAAAATCTATTAGTAAGTTTTTTGTAAAAGAGGCTGGAAAGCTTCTTGATGAATTAAAAGAACTACGATTGGAGGTTATTCTTGTTCCAGCACCTGAGCCTAGACATTATGATCACAGGATAAGGAAGGTTGTCAGCAGGAATCCAAAATGGTATAGGGAATTATATGGTTCAAATAAGAATTTTAGGAGGGACAGGTCGTTTAATGCTTTAATCAGGATAAAAAAATCAAATGACGCGTATTGCAACAAATCAAAGTATAGGTATGATGCTGTCTATCGCGAATTGATTTTTAAAAGACTGATGGAAGGTTATTCTGATGAAAGATATGATTATGAGTATCCATCAAACAATAATGTAAGAAGATTTTTCAAGAAGAAAAGTTTGGAGTATTTTTTATAGAAGGTTCCATTTTGAATACCATAATAACAAAACTGCATATTCTGTTAAAGCAGTTCTTCAATATAATCCGCAACATTGACCTTTCCCTCATTCAATACCCTAGCATACCAGCCTCTTCTAGCTCGTAAAGTTTTCAAGAATAAATGCCCTTTCTCTTTTCCTACATACGGTAAAAGATAAAGGTTGGTGCAAGGGTCGCAGGCAATTGAGATTTGTATTTCTGCCTCTCCAACTTTATACTTCTTGCCTGGTTCAAAATTATCATAATGAATTCCATAGGTGGTTAAGTTCTCTCCAAGATGCCCTGGCATTATTGGCCAGCCTTCCCTATTAAGTTCGGATAATGTTTCTAAAGGAATTAGTAGTAGAGCCTTGTCAGGATTATCATTCTTTTTTTCATGCCTATACCTGTTGAAATCTCCTTCCAACCCTTTGAAAGTTATGTAAGATTCTTTTACATATTCTTTAGGCAGCCCTCTTTCACCGGGTGTTTCAGGTTTTTTGTTTATTTGATAGACTCTACCTTTCATAAATAATCACCAATCTTTTAAAAAATAAAAAAATTAAGCTGAGACCGGTAAGCCCCAACCTGTTGCCGTATCATCTCCGGCAGTATAAACATCTTGGGCCAATGTATGCAGGTAATCCCTAGTCAATGCTGCAGTGCCTTGCCAGTTCTTTGCTGCTAGCCCAGACACGTGCGGTGTTGCCATAGAGGTTCCAGACATGGTTGCATAGCATCCATTCTTGTAAGTTGATTGCACAGACACACCTGGTGCTGCCAGTTCAACTTCTCTTTCTTCTACAACATAATCGCCGTCATTTACGCCCCTTGAAGACCAGTCAGGGACATTTTTTGAGCTGTCCAAGGCTGCAACTGCGACAACATCTGCATTAGCTCCGGGATAATCTATGCTGCCATCTGCAGGGCCGTCATTTCCGGCAGCTGCTACAACTAATACTCCTTTGCCTACTGCATAAGTTATAGCATCTTTTTCTAAAGAGCCTTCAGAATCTCCGCCAAGTGACATGCTTACTATGTTTGCCCCATTGTCAGCTGCATACCTTATTGCTCGTGCAATGTCATCTGACCAGCATCCGGAATTGCCGCATACCTTTACAACCATTAGTTTCGCGTTTGGTGCAACTCCTTTTATCTTGCCATTTGCAGCTATAGTTCCAGCAACGTGTGTTCCATGGCCATTCCTGTCAGTGCATCCTTCTGCAACACCATTTCCAGTTGCATCCTTGCATTGCAATATGTTTGCAGCCAAGTCAGGATGGTCTTTTTTGACGCCAGTATCCAATAAAGCCACAGTGATGCCATCTCCACCGTTTCCGCCATTGACCATTCTTACCCCCCATGGATATTCTTCTGCTGGGTTGCATGTTGCTGGGCTTCCAGAAGGTTTTGGTGAGATATGCCTTAATGGGACTTCTTCAACTTCAACCCCATTATTTCTCAATTCGTTAGCCTCGTCTTCTGTCAAGTCTGTTGTGTATCCATTCTCAAAATCATGATGCACGCCGGTCTTTGCTTTAAGATTTTCGTCGTGTGATTTAACTAGAAATCTTGTCTTGTCTTCTGCATCAGCGATTGCGAGAATCGAGATGCTAAGTATCATTGCTAAAAAGAGTGATATTGTTTTTTTCATCCTTATTCCTCCAAAGTTTCTCTCTGGATATTTTCCTGTATTTTTATAGTTTGTGATTTTAAATATGGTTCTTAATTATTTTCAATCACTTATTCTATAAAACCACCAATTTTAGTACCTTACCATCTAATGTATAAGGTTATTACAAGAAACTACGAAAGGTTTATATAGTAGTTAGTGTAATCTTTACAATAAGTAAGTTTAAAGATTATACAACGGGAGAAAAACAACAATGAAAAACAAAACAATGCTCACGGACCTTTACCAGCTGACAATGAATGCTGCCTATTTCGAAAATAAAAAAGATGATATCGCCACATTTGACCTCTTCATTAGGAAGCTTCCTGAAGACTGGAGTTATTTCATTGCCTGCGGTGTAGAAGATGCAATAGACTACGCAACTAGCATAAAGTTCGAAGATGAAGACATAGAATACTTGAGAAGCCAGGGCTTGTTCAAGGAAGACTACTTGCAATTCTTGAAAAATTTCAAGTTTGAAGGGGAAATTTATGCTGTATCAGAGGGAACACCAGTTGCTCCAAATACTCCCATACTAAGAGTGACTGCAAAGAGAACACAGGCGCAATTGTTAGAGACTACTCTCCTAAATATCATAAATTTCCAAACAATGATTGCAACAAAAGCGAGAAGAGTTGTCATGGCTGCAGGAAGAGCAGATGTTATTGATTTTGGTTTAAGAAGGGCGCAGGGAGAAGATGCTGCATTGAAAGGGGCACGGGCAGCTTATATTGCAGGAGCCATTGCTACAAGTAATGTCAAAGCAGGAAAGGAATATGGAATTCCAATTGCAGGGACTCATGCTCACAGTTTCGTTATGAGTTTCCCGACAGAATTGGATGCATTTAGGGCATATGTAAAAACATTCCCAGAAAACGCAACCTTATTGATAGATACTTATGACACTGAGAATGGTGCTAGAAATGCTGCCATTATAGCAAAAGAATTAGAAACTAAAGGTAAAAAATTAGGGGCAGTAAGATTGGATTCTGGGGATTTATGCGATCTTTCTAAGAAGGTAAGAGAAATTTTAGATAAACAAGATTTGCAATATGTAAAGATATTTGCCAGCAATGACCTGAATGAATATAAGATAAAAGATCTGAGAAAAAGTGGTGCAAAGATAGACGGGTTTGGTGTCGGCACAGAAATGATTACTGCCAAACCAGTTGCTGCAATCTCTGGCGTATACAAATTAGTTGAAGATAATGATGGACCTAAAATAAAGTTATCAGAAGACAAAAGATCTTATCCAGGGAAGAAACAGGTTTACAGATTTTGGGAGATTGCAACCAATTATTATCATGGTGGTAAATATATCTTATATGATCTCCTTGCATTAGAAGGAGAGAGAATAGAATTAGGAAAGATGATAATAAGACCCGGAGTAGCCGATGGAATATACACCCAAGCAATACCTCTGCTTGAGCAAGTTATAAAAGAAGGGAGAAGGATACGAAAAAAGCCGACTTTAGAGGAAATTAGAGAGAATGCCAGGATTGATGGTGGTCATCCTATGAAAATTTCAGAAGGTCTGCAGAAGCTAGTTGATGATCTTACAGAAAAATATGGAGGTAGAACAAAATGAACGCAAGTAGAATTGTAAACGGAAGTAGAGTTGTATTTTGGAACGTAGACACACAGTATGACTTCATGAGAAATGACGAAAGTTTTCAAGGTTCATTGGCAATACCTGGTGCGCGAGAGATTGAAGGTAATTTGGAAAGATTAACTAAACTTGCAAACGCAATGTTAATTATGGTAGTCAACACAGCAGATTGGCACAATGAACAAACCAAAGAAATTTCAGACACTCCAGACTTCAAGACTACCTTTCCTAAACACTGCATGCAACGTACAAAAGGAGCAGATTATATCCCAGCAACAGCGCCAAGAGGAATGACGTGCGTTGTTGATTGGCAAACAAAAGCAGATTACGAGAAATTGAAAAGAAATTTATTTCATCTGGAAATTTATGATGTAACTTTATGTAGCACTGAAATTGAAAATATAATATTGTACAAGGACCATTTTGATATATTCCAAGGAAACCCAAATGCAGATAATGTAGTAAAAATATTGAATCCGGAAATAGCGGTTGTCTATGGCGTAGCAACAAATGTCTGTGTAAATTACGCAGTATTAGGCTTGTTGAAAAGAGGAGTAAAAGTTTATGTGCCAACAGACGCAATAAAGGAACTGCCAGGTCTTCCATTAGAAGAAGTTTTAGATAACTGGAAGGAAAATGGCGCCGTTCTAATGAAAGTAGATGATGTGAGAAATATTATAAATAGTTTGAGGGAAAGTAGATGAAAGAATCAGAATTAGAGATTATTTTACAGGATTTTGATAAAGAAAAGGATATGGATAGTCGTGCTTTGGAGAACGGAATAATCTGGTTTTGGGGTGAAGGCGGTTCAAGTTGCATGTATCATGGAGGAGGAGAAACCTGCAAATCTATCGGCCATCCTGAAGATTACCTTGGCATTAGAGATGATTACAAGAATTTGAAAGAACTCTTAGGAAAATTATTGGACAAAGGCAGATTATATTATGGAACTCCTCGTTGGGACCAGGATGGCGAAACTAATTGCGCTGATTATGCAATTTGGCTGTATAGGCATTGTAAATATGATAGTTTCAAGAGAAATTTCGAGAAGGCCACCATAGAATTATTAATCTCAGAATTTAAAAAAGAATTCAAGCCTTTTGATTACCAAACAGCATTAAAAATAGCAAAAGAAAAATATGGATATCTCAATTATTTTTTACTTGATGAGGAAATAAGTACTTATCGATGGAGATATGGGATTGGTGATCCTGATGATGAAAATGAAGGATGGTTTAGAAATTGGTTTGATGAAGAAGTTAGTAAGACTTCAAAGAAAGAAGGAGAATTTGAAAAAACAAATTTTTCGCAAGTTTCGCCTGGATTGAGGGAAGCACTAAAGAAAAGGCACTTCCACCAAGAAGCTTATCGCATCGCGATGGAAAAACATATACCGCAATTCAATCGGTTAGTTGGCCTTCTAGATATTATTCTAATTTTAGGTAATCCAAACAATGGTTTTGCAGCGTTATACGAACAATCAAAAAAAGACGGAGAGCCACCCCTTGGCCATTATTACTCGTTTTTAAGAGATTCAAAAATATTAAAATATAATTTTATAAAAGTAAATTTAAATGAGCACATTCCTGGTGCACTCAATAGGATAGGATATCTGGATAAATACAATGCTGAGTTTATTAGGGGAAAAATTAGCGGATAAAACATGAAAATAGCATTAGCACAAATGAATATTAAGGCAGGACAGCCTAAGAAAAACATAGAAACAATGTTGCATATGATTGAAGATGCAAAATCAAAAGGTGTAGATGTAATTGCATTTCCAGAGATGAGCATTGGAGGATATTTGGTAGGAGATAAATGGACTGATGAGAATTATTGTTCAAATCTTATGAAATTTAATGATGAGATAATGCAAGCAAGCAATAATATCACAGTTATTTTCGGAAATGTTTATCTTGACAATGACATTAGTGCCAGGACAGGAATAAAAAACTATCATCCAAACAAGGATGGCCGTTCAAGGAAATATAATGCCGTTTATGTCTATCAGGATGGCAAGCCTGCAGAAAGAGTGAAAGGAACAAAACTTCTTCCCAAAGGAGTGCAGCCAAAGACATTATTGCCAAATTATAGGTTCTTTGATGATGAGAGATATTTCTTTTCATTGGAAGATATCGCTAAAGATTTTGATGAGCCTTTGGAAAATTTATACCAGCCTTTTGTTTTAAACATAAATGGAAAAGAAGTTAAGATTGGAGTAGCGGTCTGTGAAGATTTATGGGTAGAAGATTATCGGAGAAAAGGCAAGGCACAAAATCCCACAAAGATGCTGATAGACAATGGGGCAGAATATGTTATTAACATCTCAGCTTCCCCTTGGACTTTTGGAAAGAATGATTCAAGGGACAGAAAAATAAAATTCCTTAAAGAAGAATCAGGAGATAGTTTTGTTCCATTTTTCTATATCAATCATACAGGAGTACAGAACAATGGTAAGAATATAATTACATTTGATGGAGGTTCTACTGTATACAATAAAGATGGAATGCCAGTAGTTCTTTCCAAGAAATCTTATCTTGAAGAATTGATTGTTGTTGATGAAAAAGACCTGACAAAGAATCCTGTGCAACGTGAAGAGGCTTCAAGAATCGCCCAAAAATATGAAGCCTTGATAGAAGGAATAAAACACATGAAAGATATTCGTGGAAAAGAAGACGACCAGAAATTTATTATTGGGTTAAGCGGCGGTATTGATAGTTCTGTAGTTGCAGCATTATTAGTGAAATCAGTCGGCAGGGAAAAAGTTTTAGGTGTTAATATGCCTACAGTTTATAATTCAGAAAAAACCAAGAAAGCAGCAGCGCAAGTTGCTGATAATCTTGGCATAGCTTATTTTGAAATCCCTATACAAGAAATTGTCGAAATAAACCAAGAAGTCTTAGAAAGAGTGAACCTTGATGGCGCTGGAAGAAAATTAAGCTCCTTGAATCTGGAGAATATCCAGGCAAAAATCAGGGGCACTTCTATATTATCAAACATTGCTGCTAAATATGGTGCATTGTTCACGAATAATGGCAATAAACTGGAAGTTGCATTGGGATATGCTACATTATATGGGGATGTTGGCGGCGGAATTGCACCAATAGGGGATTTAACTAAAATGGAGATTTTCAGTCTTGCAAGATATCTTAATGAAGAGATTTTCAAAAAAGAAGTCATCCCTGAGATATTATTGCCTGATGAATTATGCAGATTCAGAAAAGACCAAATCCAGCCAAGCGCAGAGTTAAAAGAAGCTCAGATAGACCCAATGAAATTCGGCTATCATGATGCTTTACTTGAAGCAATGACAGATTACAAGAAAAAATACACCGAAGACATAATGAGATGGTATCTTGAAGGAACTTTGGAAAATAATTTATGCATAAGCACTGATATGATAAAGAGATGGAATATAGACAAGCCAAAAGAATTTGTTGAAGACCTGGAATGGGTTGCTAAATCTATTCAAAATAGTGTCTTCAAGAGGATACAGGCACCTCCGATAATAGTTACAAGCAAGACTTCTTATGGTTATGATTTAAGGGAGAGCATGTTGCCTTTCGAAACAAGTTTAGAACATGATCGATTAAAAAGAATAATATTGGAAATGAAAGAATACAAACCAAAGAAGGTAGCAAAATGAACTTCAAAACTCCTTACCCTGCGACTGATATAATAATAGAATATAGCGATGGTATAAAAGAAGGGATAATCTTGATTGAAAGGAAAAATCCTCCCTATGGTATAGCTATACCTGGTGGTTTCGCTGAAGTTGGAATAACATTAGAAGAAAATGCAATGAAAGAAGCTAAAGAAGAAACGAATCTTGAAATAGAAATAGAAAATCCTGGCAGGCCCTGGGTTTATTCTTCTCCGTATAGGGACTTAAGGAAGCATGTAATAAGCAATACATATATTGCTAAAGGGAAAGGCAAATTGCTGGCGGGAGATGATGCTGCTGGAGCAAAAATATACTCTATAGATGAAGTAAGAGAATTGATTTTAGAGCAGAGATTGGCATTTGATCATGGAACTATCTTGGAAGAGTATTTCAAGCATAGGGGGATAAAGTTAAAAGATTTAGGTAAAGTTGGCTTTATTGGAAGATTCAAGCCATTGCATATTGGCTCAGCTGCCACTTTAGAAGCATTATGTTATAGAGCCGATGAAGTAATAATAGGATTGGGAAGTTCTAACAGATATAATATTAGAAATCCTTTTACTGCAGAAGAATCCAAAGAAATGATAAATCTTTTTCTTAAACAAAGATTTTCTAATTACCGTTTTGTTGGAGTTCCAGATTTTGGCCATATCTCTGAATATAGCGATGGGCAGAAATGGAAGTCTGTAGTCAAAGAATTATTTGGAGAATTGGATTTTTTCGTAACTGGCAATGATTATGTTGCAGGATTACTAAAAAATGATTATATTATTAAAGATTCTGCAGAATATATCCCTAAACATAAAAAAAGCCAATTACATGCGACCAATGTCAGGATTGAAATGGTTAAAGGAGATGAATGGAAAGCTCTAGTACCGGAAGTAATTATTCAATATCTTGAAGATAATCGGTTAATAGAGAGATTAAGAAAAGAATTTGGACAAAAAATATTATATCTAAGTAATATAGATAAAAGGGATTCTGAAACCGAGCGGAGAAATATAAAAGATGAATAGTATGAAAGAAAGATACATTGCAACATTAGTTGGTTGTGCTTTAGGCGACACATTAGGGATGCCTGTTGAAGGCTGGAAAAGAGAGCAGATTAAAAAATACGTGGGAAAAATAACAACCCCCATTGATCCTGTTAAAGTTTTTGATGAAGATGGTAATTTGATTAAAGAAGATGAGTTTGGAAAATTGAAGTATTACTTAAAGGGCCTGTCAAAAGGGGATTATACTGATGATACGGCATTGACTTT
>JAHFJF010000075.1 GCA_023245975.1 archaeon | reverse complement strand
CGATATGCCCACATATGCAAATATTACGGATATGCTCTGGCTTTCCCATCAGCCTTTGAATCTTGTCTATTTGTTTTTCATCAGCCATTACTCTCTATCTCCATAATCAAACATTCATCAGAGAAAAGGCAGACTCTTTTTAAAGATTTCGGCGATAAAGAATTTGGCAAAACTCATTTGTAATAAAAAATTGATGCCGTAATCCTTAAATACTATCATATTTGTCAGTTTTGGTTGGGGGCCCATAGTTTAGCGGTTATAACGACACGTTTACACCGTGTAGGTCGGCGGTTCAAATCCGCCTGGGCCCATCTATATTTGATAGCGAAAACATTTAAAGTCTCTTGGGAGATTAATATTATAATAAAATGGTGTATTATTAATGACTAGTCAATTATCACAAAACACGGCTTCTGCAGTAATGGTTATGTCAGAAAAGCCTTCTGAAGAATTTCATAACGAAAAAACGATTGAAAGGCACAAGATAATGCTGATTTTCCCGCCATTATCAATGAATGAGCGTTACAGCAAAAATGTAGGTGATGTAGGCGGCCATTTGCCACCATTGGGACTGCTATGGATGGCCTCCGTCTTAGAAGAAGATGGCCATGAATTAAAAGTCCTTGATTGCCCTGTAAACAAGTGGTCATGCGAAGATGCAATGAATCTTATAGAAAAATTCAAGCCAGACATGATAGGCATAGCAACAATCACGCAGCTGTTAGAGCGTGCAAAGGAAATGAGCCTGGCAATAAGGACCAAATATCCTGACATGTTCATCTTTGTTGGGGGGCCGCATGTAAATGTCATGCCAGAAGAATCTCTGACAGAAACAAAAGCAAATGTTGCAGTTGTTGGCGAGGCAGAACTAATCATAAAGAAGATTGCACAAAATCTCAATGCTTACAAAGAGCCTCAGATAATGAAAGGCGAGATGGTACGGGATTTGGATTCATTCCCTATGCCGGCAAGGCACCTGGTAGACATGGGAAAATACACAGCACTGCCTAATACCTACAAGAAATATCCAAATGTGGCATCAGTAATAACAAGCAGGGGTTGCCCTTATACTTGCACATTCTGTTCAGATGCAAATGGTAAATTCAGGCAGCGTTCTGTAGAGAAAGTTATAACAGAGATGAAGTTCCTCATTGGCGAATATGGGGTTAAGGAAATCTCATTCTGGGATGACATATTCACAATGAACCGCAGCTGGGTATTAGAATTCAGCAAAAAGATAAAGGAAGAAAAAATAGAGGTGTTATGGAGCTGCTATTCGCGTTTGAATCTTGTTGATCCAGAAATTCTTAAGGCGATGAAAGAAGCTGGATGCTGGAACATGTTTGTCGGAATAGAATCAGGCAATCAAGATATATTAGACAATGTTAAAAAAAGAATGACATTGGAAGCTATAAGGGAGAAAGTAAAGATGATTAAGGATTCTGGTATAGAAGTTAGGGGCTCTTTTGTTTTAGGGTTGCCAGGGGAAACTCCTGAGAAAGCAAGGAAGACAATTGATTTCGCAATAGAGCTTGACCCAGATTATGCACAATTTACTCTATGCACCCCGTATCCTGGCACAGAGATATGGAATGATTACGAGAAATGGGGAAAGTTAAACAAGGGTTTTGTTAATTACAATGAATGGCAGCCTGTATTCCTGCCACATGGCTACAAGGATGCATCAGAGCTTAAGAAAGTTCATGCAGAAGCATTCAGGAGATTCTATCTGCGTCCAAGGTATGTGTGGGGCAGATTAAAAAAAATCCATTCTAAGGATGAAGTTTTGCGCCATATAAAGGGCTTGCGCATGGTTCTTGGTTTTGTATAATTTCAGTTAGCAGAGATTATTTGGTTTATCGCAACAACAAGATTGCTCTCCCTGGATAGTTCAAGAAATTTATACTTATTACGATAAAGTGTCACAGACTCTTCAAGTTTAGTATCTTTGATTACGGCAATTTTCCTTTGGCCATGATTCAGTTTCAGAATTTTTCCTAAATATTGGAACCTTTCGGGCCTTTTCATGATATATGGATCAAAAAGTACCAGATTGTATGCAGAAGGATTATTCCTGTTCATTAAACTAAGCGCCATCAGGAAATTATCTGTATTATTATCAAAAGTTACCCAATGACTTTTTAATTTATGGCATAAGTCAAGATTCTCTCTTGAATATTTCCCGCCAAATAGTATGTAATACATATCAGATAAAAGAATTTTTCACATATAATAATTTTTGCATTTACTATATAGAATAGTAACAAAAGGATTAAAAAAGCCTGAATCAAGAAATTAATAGTATGGATGATGACACAAGGCAAGCACTAATAGAATTCTTGCGTGATGCAATGAAGAAAGGCTATGCTATAGAGCAGCTAAAGCAAATGTTATTAGAAAGAGGCATTTCTGAATATGATTCCAATGGTTTGATTAGGTTTGCACAATCCTCGGTTGTTTCTTATGAAATTCCTAAGAATACATTCGCGCCAAGAATGGTAGCTTTCCTCGGTCTAACTATTATGGTAGCTATATATGTAATAAGGATATTATTTTTCCAGCCGCCTTTGAAAGAGCCGACTTTGTTTTTAAAACTAGTTAGTGGCTTCTGGCCAGTAGTTTTCCCTATATTGGCAAACATAATCAATTTCATTAAATACAGGAAAAGCTTTGCAAGGGGATTATTCATCACTTGCATAGCGTTTGGCCTTTTGATATTATTTGTCATTATACTAGCCATGCTTGGGTTCTAAAAAGTTACTTTTATATATACTTAAATATTAAATTAAAGATATGGTATGGCATAAGTTGAAGCAGAATCTAAACAGGATACCGTCTTGGCTTTTAAGGGGATATCTCATGCTTTTTGTAATATTATATCTCTACCAAGGGGATGTTGTAGCTTCGATAATATTCTCAATAATGTTTATGGTATCTATCCTCCCAATAATAGTTGACGGGCTATACAATATAAGGCTGCACTGGTTTCACGATTTAGCATTTACATTCCTAATTTTTGCGCATATGGCAGGATTCTCTGGGTTTTACAATGCATTCCCATTATGGGATGATATATCACATGTGATTGGCATATCAATTGTTAACCTGATTGGATTCTCATTTATCTATTCATATGAATTAAATGGCAGGATAAAGATAACATTACCAATGGTAGCATTTTTTTCTGCATGTTTCGCAATGGCAATTGGCGGAGTATGGGAGATCTCAGAGTTTATCTGGGACAATTTGATACTTTTCTCAATAAACTATGGATTTGCACAAAACGGCCTGCTTGATACTATGCTTGATCTTACTTGGGATTTCTCAGGCTCAATAGTTTCCTCTTTGCTAATGCTCTATTATATAAGGAATGCATCTGAAAAGAGCAAGGAAAAATTCTTCCAGCCTTTTGTAAAGATGGTCTCTTCAAAAAAAGGTATTGAGAATTAATCTATTTCTTTTGCGAACCTTTCTTAAACTGTCCTACGTACTCACGAAACTTTAATTCTTTAGGCTTGGGCCTGAATAAATATATCAAAATGGATATCACAAGAAGCAAGCCGCCGCTTAACAACAAGCCGAATCTTAAATTTTTATCCCGCCTTTCTTTTTCAATCCTTGCTTCTTCTGTATAATTCACTGTTGTGAAATTGATATTTGGCCCCTCTGTTACATTGAAAGTTTTTCTTGTAATATTTTTCTGTGGAGTTTTTACTGAGGATTCAGTATTAGTCGCCGTCAGTTTTATTGATAATGAGATGTTTACAGTATCTCCATTTTCTGTATCCAGCGATAATAATCCCGTATATTCCCCTTCAGGAAAATTCCTGTATTTGTTTATCCACAAATATTGCTCATATTCATGGTTAGGAAGCATTATTTCATAGCTGGTAATGTTTAAGGTGACTATCTCTGCTACTTCTGTGGTCAAATGGAACTGAGCATTGCGAAGCTCCCTACTTGAAACAAAATGCAATGACCCGTTTATCATCTTTGTTCTCGGAACTGTATGGGAGATTGAGGTTAGATTTTCCACAATTTTCAATGATTGTAAGTTAGTTTGCATATTTGGTTTTTCTTGAGGTTCCACTACATTTACGAGGTTTACGCTTCCATTCTGTGGCTGTTCCTTCGAGACGATTATTGGTATTGCGTAGCTTCTTTTTCCAGAATTATAAGATACGGTTACTGTATATCCATCTAAGGTGCCTGGTAAAAAAGAGAGATATACGCTCCTTGTCGAAGAGCCTGGAATAGTTATAGCATCCCTGGAAAAAGTGATTTCAGGATTCTCAGAAGAAACAGTAGCATAAGCAGTGTTG
>JAHFJF010000074.1 GCA_023245975.1 archaeon | reverse complement strand
CGGGATGAAATCAGCATCTGGCAAAACGCCTGCAAGGCCGCCCACGAAAGAGATAGTCCTTAATTCTGTCATTTTTAGGAATTTTTTAGCAAAAAATCTAGTAATTAACATAGAAAAAACAAAATGTACTACTGCAGCCGGCATAAGGCATAAATTCTGGATATTATTATTTAAGATTTCCGTATTTTAAGTTTAGGTCCTATTCCTATTAAACTCAAGTTTTAAATATCCAAAAATCTACTTATTAATCCATGAAAAAGGGGCTGTTCGTTTTATTTGTGATGATAATATTATCTGTGTTTGTCTCTGCTCAAGTAGATTCCTACAATAATTACGAGTTTATTGGGGCACAGATGTCCATTGGGTCTTCAATTAATGCTAGCTATGGGTTAGAGCCATATGTAGAATTTTTCAAGGCCAAATCAAAGATTAGGCCAATAAATGACAGCTTAAGGCAGATTGTTGCTAGAGAATCATATTTCGCTAACCCTGATGATTATGTTCTTGGTTATGAAGATGGCGCAGTTGTTTTTACTTGGCTGAATCAAGAGCCCAATAAGTTCTCGTTTAAGATATTATCAGATGTTATAATACTGAATGAAATAATAAAAATTAAAGACAAGATAAATTTTCCACCAGATGATATTCCAGAAGAGGTAAAGAAATATGTTTCTGCATCGGAGTTCATTGACATAAATCCTGAAATAAAGTCCAAGGCAGATGAGCTCGTTGAGGGTGAGACAGATTATTATCGTGCAGTATTTGACATTGCTTCGTGGGTAGAAAACGAGATAAATTACAGCCTTGATACACTTACGGAAGATGTGGTGCAGAAATCAAGCTGGGTTATTCAAAATAAGTATGGCGTATGTGACGAATTGACAAATCTCTTCATATCAATGCTAAGGTCAATAGGCATTCCTGCAAGGTTTACCAGTGGCCAGGCTTATTCTAATGTAGATAATGATTTTGGCAATCATGGCTGGGCTGAAGTGTATTTTCCTGGTTATGGGTGGGTGCCATTTGATATAACTTTCAAGCAATTTGGCTGGGTAGATCCGAGCCACATTAAGATAAGGGAGCAGTTGGATTCTGGCGAGTCTGCCATAGAGTATAATTGGAAAAGCAGGGATGCAACTTTTCAGAAGGGCGAGATTGAATTAAAGACAATTGTGACAAGGACAGGTCCGATTAAGACTGGGTTGTCAGAGTTGAAGGTAGAAGCCATACATGATTATGTTGGCACAGGCAGTTATGTGCCGATATTTGCTACGGTAACAAACAAGAATGATTATTATTTGCCTTTATCAGTATTTATCACTAAGGGTCCTGAATTAACCAGCAAAAATTCAAAGTCAATACTTCTAGAGCCGAGAGAGGAGAGGAACCTGGTTTGGATAGTTAAGGTTCCAGAAGAAGGTGATCCTAGATATGTGTATATATCAATGATAGAAATCAAGGATATGTATGGAAGCATAGCCATAACTAATCTTACATATTCACCATCATTTAAAAGATATGGCAAGGAAGAGGCGGAGAAAGAAGCATTAATGCTTTCTCCTATCCCCAAGAAGGAGTTGCTGCCTGGAATAAATTTTGACTGCTCGTTTGGAAAAGATTATTATTATGACAATGAAAAAGTTATTGCAGGCTGTATAATAGAAAATACTGGAAACACTAGGCTTGCAAACATAAAGGTTTGTTTGCAGGATAATTGCAAGATTTCTGAGCTTGGAATAGGTGAAAAGACTTTAGTTGAAGTTCAGGCCGGACCTTTCTCGATGGAATCTGGCAAGAAAAGATTCTCTTTGGAAACTGAAAGATTAGTAAGGTACGATTATGAAAACTTGCACATTGTGAGCGACCCGAAGCTCACTCTTGTTTCCTCTGAGCCTAAAGCAATTGCCTATGGGGGGAGGGCCAATATTACTTTGCATACGAAATCAAGTAGCAAGGCATACAATATAAAAGTAAATCTTGAGAATGGTGGAACTGCCGAGCTTAATAAAATCAATGATAAGGATGCGATTATACTTCATTTTGACACAAGGGACATAAACAGCGACAGGATTAAGGTGAAATTAACCTATGAAGATGAAACTGGAAGGGAATTTATCGCAGCAGAAAAGGATATTGGAGAGATTGTGCTGCGGCCTTTTTATGCGCCATTGTTATATCATTTCAGAAGAATTCTCAGATAATACAAAAAATAAATATTTGGCAATTATTTTCAAACCTAAATTGAGTCATATTCACTACTCTCAACGGAAGAGAAAATAGTCATAATTTAGATAAAAAGCTTTATTAACCTGTTATTTATAATAACAGAAGAAAAAAATGGTGTCTAGCGTAATAAAATATGGGTCTATTGCAGTTGGTGCAGCAGTTGTTGTTGCATTTGCATATTTCTTGACAAGAGAGAATCCTAAAAAGCTTTATGGGCGTGCATCAAGCCTCCATAAGCAGGGCGAATTATATTACAATGATGGCGATTCAGAGCTTGCTGAAGAGTATTATCGTGAATCAGAAATGTTGAGGGAGAAAGCCAGGGGGCTAGCATAATGGAATGGTATGAAGAGATGGAGCTTGATGACAATCCTTTTGGCAGGGAAACAAAGCTAGTTGGTTTTGATGATGTGGTTAGTGAGATGAATTACGCTATAACTTCAGGCGGCATGATGTTTATTGAAGGTGGTAAAGGATCTGGCAAGACTAAGCTTCTAAAAGAGGCAATTAGGAGATTTGGGGGATATGGCAAGGTAATATATGTTAACGGGAGGGAACTGCATACAGAGCTCAACGTTGAGAGACTCCTTAAGGACCGTTACGGAGTTTTAGGCAGGCTTTTCAATAAGAAGCCAATTGGAATGATATTGCTTCTGGATGATGTTGAGCACATTTCAAAAAGGAACTGTGAGCGAATAAAATACTATTTCGATCAAAATTATCTTCGTAGTATTGTATTTGCAAGCAAAAGCTATGCCGACTCAGGCATAAATGAAAGCGTGAAGCAAAGAATTTGGAAAGTTATTAGCTTGAGAGAATTGACAAACTACGAAGCAGTTCAGCTTGTAAGGAATAAGCTTGGCAATGATATGCTCAATGACAGGGCAATAAAGGAGATTTATAAATTATCAAATAAGAATCCTAAATTGTTTTTGGAAAATTGTGAAAAGGTCTGCAAGGTCGCTGCAAGAAACAAAGAACTTACAGAAGAGGATGTAAATACGATTTTGTCAGAACAGCATACGGAAGAAATGGTGGTGGCATAAATGGAAGATAAGATTTGGTATAGGGAATTAGGGTATTATAACAATCCATTTTCTATAAAGCCTGCCGCATTTACAGACAAGGTTCATGGATATGAAGAGCTTGTTAATGAGATAGTAACTAACATCCATGCAAGCGGTTTGCTATTCATTGAAGGCGATTATGGCGAGGGTAAGACTACAATACTAAAAAGGCTGATTAATGAATTCGGCGGTCATAGGAAAGTAATCTATTTCAGCTGCAACAGAATCGAGCAGAGGCTAAATGTTAAAAAATTATTAAATGATAAGTATGGCTTTTTTGGAAGGCTCCTAGACTTGCAGCCCAAGAACATGATACTTCTTCTTGACGAAGCGCAGATGCTTGATGACAAGGATTATGAGAAGCTTATGCGATATTACGAATCAGGGAATTTCCTTTCAGTAGTTTTTGTTGGCAAGCAATATGACCCGACAACTTTGCCTGAAAGATTGAGAAGGTTGATTAAAGTAGTAAGGCTGGAAAAATTATCCAATGATGATGCTGTTAAGCTTATCAAGCTAAGAGTTGGAAGCCTCCAGTTGCTTGACGATGAAACAATTGCTTATGTTTTCAACAAGGTTGGCATGAACCCAAGGATGCTATTGAAGGCTTGCGAAGAATTATGCAGGATGGCATTTGAGCGTGGTGACAAGAAAGTTACTATTCAAATGGTTGACAAGCTTTTGAATGTAAAACTTAATGTTGACAAGGCACCGATGGCAGCCCCTGTAGCTCATGTTAAGCCTGTTGTTAAGGAAGAGCCAGCCGAAGAGAAGCTTTTCGTTGAAAAGGATGAAGTGCATCTTGAGGATGATTTTGAAGAGGAACTTGAAGCTGAGGAAGAGGTTTATGAGGAAAAGCCTAAGCAGGAAGCAAGAACAGAAAATAACCTGCAGAATCCAAAGGCAGTTGCAGTGGAGCCTAAATCATCAAATAGCGTGGATACCGATTATTATTAATTATTTCAATATGCCTTATCATCAAGTACGAATCTTTTGGAATAAGCTGTGCTTAATAAATATCAATTCTTTGCCAATGCAATCATTAAAGATA
>JAHFJF010000073.1 GCA_023245975.1 archaeon | reverse complement strand
CCTGGCCATAGACACGCCTTTATCCTTGATATTGAACACCTTGCAGTTGTATTTGGATGCAACTTGAAATGTCTTATCAGTGCATCCATTGCAGACGACAATAACTTCTTGCTTGTCGCCGACAGCTTCTAGTGTTTTTTCAATATAATTCTCTTCATTATGCGCCGGGATGATTATAGAAGCCATAAGACTAAGCCAAAGATTTTTATAGTTTAAATATATTTGCTCGTCATGGCAGTTTCACCTGAAAGGATAGCGGAAATAAAGAAAGCTGTAGAAGGGTTGTCTAAGGAAGAGCAGCAGGAGAAGCTTGAAGATATCTTAACAGATGAGGAGAAGCAGGAGCTGTTCGGGGAGCAGAAATGCCCGTTCTGCCTTATCGGCTCTGGAGAGATAGAATCAAAAAAGGTTTATGAGGACGATGACTGCCTGGCGGTGTTAGACATCAATCCTGCAAATAATGGGCATGTGATACTTTTCACAAAGAAGCATTATCCATTGATGACCATGGTTGAAGATTCAGAGGCGGCGCATCTTTTTGTCGTAGCAAACAAGCTTTGCACAGTAATCTACGAATCAATGCAAGCAAAAGGCACTAATATCTTTATTGCAAATGGTGCCGCTGCAGGCCAGAACTCTCAGCATGCATTAATTAATATTATCCCTAGAGAAGAAAAAGACGGGGTTGTTTTTGGCTGGAAGCCAAAAAAGCAATCAGAAGAAGATATGGAAGAAACAGCAAAGAAAATATTCAGGTTAGCAAAATCTATTTCTAGCAAAAAGAAAAACCCTGAAATTATAAAACAGATTGTAAGGAAAGAAATTACCAAAGAAAAACTCAGGATACCATAACACATTTTATAGTCTTGTCTTTTATCTTAAATTTCACAGGCAGAAACATTTCAGAGACTTTGGAATTTGCAATTATGTGTGGAGTTATCCTTGATGTGATTATCTTGCCTTCACCCATAATTGCCATGTAAGGTATCAATTGGTCTGCCGTAAAAGAATCCACAGTGGCATCTATCTCTTTCAATAGGCTTATCGCTGCTTCCCTTCCTACAGATTCTGAGCTTTTTCCTTTCTCTCCCAAACAATCCCCGGATATTATTGAATTACTGAACTCAGTCCATAATGTTATGCCAGAACCCATGCAGATGCTATCCCTATATAACGCCTTTAATTTTATGTCTATGTCAGGGAAATTCTCAAATAATACTTTTCTTGCAGCCATAGCCTGCCTTTCAGCAACTCTGGCTTTCTCTAAAGTTGTTGAGGCGACAGAAATCCCGTTAATGCTGACTATGTTGCCCTTATCTGTTATTTCTATTGGTTTTAATTTCGCTCGTGAAGTTACAACCTCGACCAAGGCCCCGCCTTTTGGATAAAAACCGTCTTTTAACGATTTTACTTCAATGTCATATCCGTATTTTGAAAGCAATCTGAATAATACATTCTCCATATAATCCATTGGCGGAGCCCACTTAGTATATGTTGCACCACCCTCTATCTTTATAGTTAATTTTCCCAAGGTTCCTGCCAATAATAAGCATTGCAAAACTAAAGATACAGAACCAGCAGTAGGTATCCTTACATCTATTCGATTAGATTTAATCTGTTGCGGCATAAATCTGAGATATTTGGAATTAAGCTTGTTGCCTTCTACTTCTGCATCGCATAGCCTGGCAGTTGCATTGACGCATTCTAGATGTTGCGGCTTCAATCCTGGTTCGCTTCTTGTCTCTCTTATCTTTTCAATCTCGAAAGGTTTAGAAGTCAAGGCAGACAATCCTAGAGCTGTCCTTAATACTTGACCACCACCAATGTCGCCATTTATTTTTATCATTTGTATCTCAGCCTGCAATTCTTTTTTATATCATTAACTATCTTTTGAACTTGCAAATAATCTAGCTTCTCTGGAAATAATATGGAATCTTCCAAATCTCTTAGCATGGACCTTAATCCCCTATTTAAAAAAAGCTGCCACCATTTTACTTTAATTTTACTCCTGCTTTCAAATGGATGGCGTATCTCGGTTCTAGTCCTTGATATGAACAGGCCATTGGCTGCACCCTGGCCAATAGATTTAGCTTCATTCAGGTTTAAGTAAAGTCCATCATATGAAGCATAGCCAAGACGAAATGTTTCTCCATTATTTATAAAAATGCCATTGCGGCTCTCCTCGCCAATTCCAAGTATTACTTTCCCATTATTGACGAACAATCCATCTAGTGCATAAACTCCCAGATATTTACTGACTTCCCCATAATTATAGAACTGCCCATTTATGGCCATCTTTCCGAGGTTATCTAGCTTCCTCCAATTAATGAATTTACCAGATGATACTTCTGTCCCCATTTCCCCGTCAGTGCTATAATTCTCGAATAATCCCCCAGAGGCATGCTGCCCTATGTTAGAGGCAGTACCTTTATTTATGAAATGCCCCCCAGAAGCCCATCTCCCAAATCCTCCTCGCAAATTGTCGAAGGCGTTGCCAACATTAATTGTGCCATGGTTCTCAATAACACCACCTGATGCAAAAGCCCCTATAAAATTATAGCTGTCTGCATTAATTATTATCTTTCCTCTTTTCAGCTTATATCCTATAAAAGATAAGTTATGGATGCTGTCTATCACAAGCTCATCTAAGCAGAAATTATTTAACAAGGCAGTCAAGAATAAACCGGAATAGCCCAAAGACTGGTTATGCTCTCTCAATAATCCGCATACCTCTTCATTCTTTATCCCTCTTATTTTATGATTAGTAAGCTTTAATGCTTCAGGATATAGCATTTCAGCAATCTGCAATAATTGTTCCATCCTTGTTGGAAATACATACTGCTCTTTGAGGCTGCTGCTGATTATCCCTTCCCATGATGAGTAGCTTGCCTTTAATTCATTTAAGGGATTGCTTGCAAATTCAATCTTGGCTTTCTCATCAGGCTTATTTATTCCCTTAAGGTCATCAATTATTCCCATTAATTACCACTTTCTTGAACTTGGGATATGTATCTGGAAGCATAAAAACCTTCATGCCAGATATTGCCACCCCTTTCTGCCCGAATTTCATTGCTTCAGAATCCATTTTTGCATTGCCTAAGCATACGAGCTCATTTTTTAGGCTCATTACAGCTACAGTATCATTGACATTAATCCCTGATTCAAGCTTGACAATCCCTGGCAGGGACAATGCTGCACCATGGCATAATGTGTCTACTGCATTGTCGAACACCCATACTTTTGGCAGGTGCGTTAATGAAGATTCAATCGGCATTATTATTTTTCTTAGCAATGACTCATCATTATTCTCTTTCCAGGTATCATACGCATCTTTAAGGTCATGCAGTGTAACCCAATTTTTGTAGCTGAATGGCCCGGCTTTTGTTCTTATCAATTCTGCCATGTGTGCATTAGTCCCCAAGGCTAATCCAAAATCATGGCAAATTTTTCTCACGTAAGTTCCACCTTGGCACCCTAATTTAAACAAAACATCTTGCCCATTAATTTCCAATAATGAAAAATAATAAATATTCCTTTGCCGATTCTGCCTTTTTACAGCACTCCTTACGGGAGGCAGCTGTGTTATCTCGCCAATGAACTTATTCGCAGTCTTTTTAATGTCTTCTTCTTGGATTTCCTTATGCAGATGCATTACACAGACATATTCTTTTCCTGCAGGCAATAAAGCCTGTACTATTCTTGTTCCTCTTTCCAGCGCGATTGGGAGGACTCCGCTAACTCCAGGATCAAGCGTACCGCCATGCCCTACTTTTTCTAGATTCAATATTTTTTTAACATAATCTGCCACCTGGTGGCTTGTCGGGCCTGTAGGCTTGTTCAGGCATACAACCCCATACTCGATTAATCGTTCTATTTGCCTCTTTTCAGGATTAGAGCCATATTCAGGATTTGTTTCAGCATCTTTCCGGACTAAGATTTCTCTCTTTAAAGCTTCAAATGGCAGCAAATCTTCCATAAATCCATAAACATTATAATTTGGTATAAAAGACTTATGGTAAACAGGTAAAATGGTTGGCAAATTGGAAAAGATAATTGAAGAAATTCATGAAAAATCATGTTCTGGCAAAAGAGACTTTTACATAGATCCAAATACCGGATTTCTTGTTTTTACAAGCTATTTTCTTAAAGAGCGAGGCTATTGCTGTGAAAGTTCATGCAGGCACTGCCCATATGGTTATGTTAAAAAAGAATAATTTATTCACTTTTAGACTTCTTGTGCTGTACAGATTTCTTGTCTCTTGGTACTAATGATCTCTCCCTTTCCTGCTCAACCTGCTGTTTTGTCTTGTCGTGTGTTTTTTTCTTAGGGTGGGGAGCTTCAGCATGTGTCATTATTTCCTGTTCTTCTTTCTT
>JAHFJF010000072.1 GCA_023245975.1 archaeon | reverse complement strand
GGCTGAAAGAATTTGCAGTAAAATACAAGGAGAAGGTTGGTATAAGGTTCAAATGCCTTGCAGAGCCAGCCTCTATGGCTTTTGAGGAATTGTCAGAAGAAAAAATCCATGTTTTAGTGGATGCAGGATTGACAGACATAATTGTAGGAATCCAGTCTGGCAGCGATAAATTAAACAAGGAATTGTATAATCGTTTCATAACAGCAAGGCAGGTATTGAGGTGTGCATTAGTCCTTAACAAGTTCAAGGACAAGCTGGCAGTCATGTATGATATCATTGCGACAAATCCATACGAAGCTCCGGAAGACATCCTGGAAACCATAAATCTCATAAGGCAGCTTCCACCGCCATATTACGTTTCAGTTAATAACCTGGTATTTTTTGAAGGTACACCATTGTATGACAAAGCTGTCAAGGATGGATTGATACAGGCAGACGGCGTTGATTCAGCTTCTAAATTAAATTACTGGGACAGGTGGAATCATATCAGGATGAAAAAGAAAAACGAATACTTGAATTTAGTCCTTAATATGATGCGCGGTAAATGCCATAGCGGAAAGATGTATGGAGTAATGCCAGATTTCTTGTTGAGGCAGTTGATAAGGCCAGGGATTGTTAATTTCAATCAGAAAGTAAAGACATTTACTTATTTTATTGGCTACAATGTAATGGCCGCGGACTATATTAGGGAAAACGTTGCCAAGCCTGTTTACAGGAGTATGCCGGTGAATTTCAGGTTATGGTATGATAAGGTTAGGTACAGGGCTGAATAAATTGATTACAAATTAGTTTGGAATAATGCTATCTTCTCTAATTTGAGGATAATCTTCTCTTTAATTCTTTTGAAATAGCCTGTATTGTTTTCATAATTATTAATTGCAGTTTGGAGTGCAATATTGATATCGCTCATAAGCTCTCTAAAAATCCTTTCATCACGGAATTCTTTACGAATAGAAAAATATTCCATTAAAAAATCAGAATTTATTGTCTTTGCTTGATCTCTGTTATATTATCTTAATCTAAATTCTTCACACAGATCTTTCCATCGTTTTTTTAGTTTATCCATTTCTTCATTCATATTAAGCCTTCAGATTAAAATCTAATTCATCATCCTGCACATATTTCAATCCTAATTTTAGTGCAATGTAGGCTTTCTGCAGCTCTCTTCCGAGGTAGGCATAATGTTCAGGTCTCTCGATTAATTTCTCCCGGGCAATAGTGTTATAGATGTCTCGTGGAGTAGTTCCGAATATTTTCGCTTCAACAACATTTCTTTTGCCGCAGAATCCAACCTCAATTAATTTTTTATGATGGTCTACCCTGATAAGGAAATATCCCTTGGGGTCCAGAACAAATTCCTTGTCATCATCATACTCTGCCTTAATCTCTACTAAGCCGTCCTGTTTGACGTTCATTGTGACTAGCTCTTCGTTTGTTTCTAAATTCCTTATGCCTATGGCGTTCACCGGGCATCTCTCGCCAGCTTCCTGCAGCCTTTCTAATTCTTCGGATGTAAAATCTTTCTCCAAGCATACTTCTTTATTGACTATTTTAGCTCCCTTAAGGACGGCTTTCTTGCCTGGAGGAGGCAGTAAAAAATATTCGGAAATGATGCAATTGCCTGCACCGATACATTTTTTTGCGTCATAAATGACTTTGGCTTTCATTCCGTCTCTTTAACAGCAGACTATTTTTAAACCTTATGGTATAAATTCTTCTTCCGTAATAGTTATAAAACAGGTTCAAGGAAAATTCAACCATGAAAATAGCTTATGTCCAGGCATTTTACCTTCCTGCGATTGATGGCCCTGCAACTGCAATACATGAGATAGCTTCAAGGTTAGCGAAACAGGGTCATGATGTTCATGTATTCTGTTCCGATCATGACAAGCACAAGAAAATAGATTTGAAAGAGGAAATTATTGACGGAGTTAAAGTCCACAGGCTGAGCAACTGGTTCTTGATAGGTTTTGCAACATTTTTTCCGGCAGTTTTTTTAAAATTAATGAGGGAGGATTTTGACATTATACATTCTCACGTTTCTGGCCATAGCTACCATTTCTTTTCAGCTTTGGTTAGGATGTTGAAAGGCACTCCTCACGTGCATACTACCCACTGCTGCTGGACATCGAGCTTTGGCAGGTCTAAATTAACAAATTTCCTAGTCTGGCTTGATTATCACACTATTTTGCCGTTTAGCTTTCATTATTCTGACAAAATTATAGCCATAACGCCTTGGGAGCTGCCTGAGATACAGAAATATCACGGGAAAAAAGAAAAAATAACTGTAATACCTAATGGCATGGATTCTGTATTGCTTAAGAAAGTAGAAAATAATAATTTTAGGAGAACTTACGGAATTCCTGATGATGCTAAGTTAGTATTGTATTTCGGAAGGTTAAATCCAACTAAAGGGGCAGACAAGTTGGCAGAGGCGGCAGTGGATATCACTTCTAATCGGAAGGACATCCATTTTGTTTATGTAGGGCCGGATGAGGGATTGATGAACAAGGTAATAGAGATTTCCAAAGGCAACAAGAACATACATATCTTAGGCACAATAAGGGGTAAAGACAAGATTGCAGAGATGTTCCAGGCATCTGACTTGTATGCATTGCCGAGTTACAGGGAAGGCTTGCCATTGACAATGTTTGAGGCGATGGCATCTGGCCTGCCGATAGTTGCCTCTCCGGTTAACGGGATTCCTTACGAGATTAAGGAGCCGGATAATGGCCTTTTCGTTAAGTATGGTGATATAGAAGGTTTGAAGGCTGCAATGCTCAAGATATTAGATAATCCTGAATTGGCTAAAACAATAAGAAAAAACAATCTTGAGAAGGCTAAAGCTTATGACTGGGATATTATCGCAGCTAAGACTTTGGAAGTTTACGAGTCATTGGCTAAGAATGTTACCACTCAAGTATAGAAATATTTATATATGACTTAGTTCTCACTTACCAGTAATAGCGGGGGAACGACCATTCTACACCTCCCTGTGTTGGTTGTTTCTCCGGTCTATTCTTTTGATGCTCTCTACATAAACCTTTTAAGTGAATTTTTTGGCTTTTAGTGCATGGTTTTGCAGAGGGCTGTTTTCTTGGACAGGGATGGAACAATAAATGAAGATGCTGGCTTTGTAACAAAGCCAGAACAATTAAGGCTGATTCCTTATGCAGCCAAAGCGATTGCTTTGTTGAATGAAAAGTACAAAGTAGTAGTAATAACTAATCAGCCAATGGTTGGCAGGGGATTATGCACAGAAGAAGACATCAAAATGATACATCATGAATTGTTAAGGCAGTTAAGCATGCAGGATGCCAAGCTTGACGGAATATATGCCTGCTTCCACCATCCTATAATGGGTTTGGGTGAATACAGGCAGTCATGCTCTTGCAGGAAGCCTATGCCTGGAATGATTTTAAAAGCTGCTGATGAATTAAGTTTGGATTTGGCTTCAAGTTATATGGTGGGAGATAAAACCTCTGATATAAAAGCTGGTTTATCTGCGGGATTGAAAACGATATTAGTAAAGACAGGGACAGCAGGCAATGACGGGTTCAATGATGCCGTTCCGGACTATGTTGCAGAAGATTTATATCACGCAGCAAAAATAATCCTGGAGAAAAGAATATGAAAGCATTAATTACAGGGGCAGGCGGCTTCATGGGTTTGCATCTTATAGATTTACTAAAAAGCCAGAATGTTGAAGTTTTTTCAACATATTACAATTCATTATGGAATCCTAAATTATTGGAGCAAAGGGGCTATGCCTGGGAATTAGACGTAAGGGATAGAAGGATGTTCAAGACAGTATTGCATTATTTCAGGCCAGATGTGGTTTATCACTTGGCAGCCCAGAGCTATCCTACAATCTCTTGGGAAAAGCCCAATGAGACCATGGACATAAACGTCAATGGCACAATTAATTTGTTTGAATCCTTGAAAGAATTGAAATTGAATCCAGTAGTTATGGTTGCAGGCTCTTCAGCCGAATATGGTTTTGTAAATGAAGATGAAGTTCCTGTTAGAGAAGATCATGAGCTAAAACCATTGCATCCATATGGCGTAAGCAAAGTTGCCCAGGAAATGTTAGCTTATCAATATTTCAAGAATTTTGGAATGCGTGCAATAACGATAAGGATATTTAACACGACAGGCCCTGGAAAAGTTAATGACGTCTGTTCTGATTTCACAAGGCAGATTGCTATGGCTAGTATGGGGCGGCTGGACAAGATTACAGTAGGCAATCTAAACACTAGAAGGACAATAACTGATGTTAGGGATTGTGTTAGGGCATTTTACCTGGCAACAGAAAATTGCAAGCCTGGCGAAGCCTATAACATGTCGGGCTCTAGTGCATATAAAGTGGAAGATATACTTCATAAGGCATTTGTAATTTCCGGGATAGAGCCTGAAGTGCTGGTAAATGAAAGATTATTAAGGCCAACTGACGAGCCGATTATCTATGGCGATTCTTC
>JAHFJF010000071.1 GCA_023245975.1 archaeon | reverse complement strand
ATATTCATGCACTTTAACAGATCCTGCCAGTTTGCCATACACAATGAACAGCAGTGGAATTGCTGACTTTGCATGGGGCACGTGCAATTCAGCGACAGCAGGATTTGTCACAGGAGAAAAAGGAAAAGTGCTTGTTACAATATCTTATAATTCCCTATCAAGTGGAAATTCATACTCAAACCAGGCAAGAGGGGATGTTTATGCAGGGGTTGTTTAATTAAAAGCGGAAGCTTTAAATAGGCGATAGTTGAATAAATTTCACAAAAGGTACAATATGTTTCGAAAATCACAGGCAGCTTTAGAGTTTCTCACAACCTATGGTTGGGCTTTTCTAGTCATTTTAATTATGATAGGAACTCTTGCTTATTTTGGGATTTTATCTCCAAGCAAGGTATTGCCGAACAGGTGCACTTTTGGAGCTGAATTCCAGTGCCAAGATTACCAAATTTCTGCAACTGCAAGCACTTTCAAGCTCAGGCTCAAGAATGGAATAGGTGAGCCAGTATCAATCTCTGCAATTACCTTGGGAAGCGAAGGCTCTACACAATATTCATGCACTTTAACAGATCCTGCCAGTTTGCCATATACTTGGACCAGCGGCACATCCGTGGATTTTGTATGGGGCACATGTAATACGGTAGCCGCAGGATTTGTTGCAGGAGAGAAAGGAAAAGTGCTTGTAACTGTTACATATAACTCAATAGCAAGCGGCGTCACCTACGCTCGCCAGGTAAAGGGAGAAGTTTACGCAAACACAATCTAAAAACACAAATTTTATATTCTCATTCTGAGACTTGGTTTTGTAGTTATTTGTTTAGTTAAAAAGAGGTAAAGATGAGGCATAAATCACAGGCAGCGCTGGAATTTCTGACGACTTATGCCTGGGCTTTTGTTGTTATTGCAATTACAATTAGCGCGCTGTATTATTTCGGTATATTTGATTTCGGCAAATTCCTGCCACAGAAATGCAGTTTCCCTTCTCAGTTTAAGTGCATTGATTTCAGCTTGCAGCCCACAGAAGTAAGAATCAAGTTGACAAATAATCTCGGTGAAGATATACAGATAAGATCTATATCAATAACAAATGACGCAAGCCCACCAATTACCTGCACCTCAAACTTGACCCCAATTTCCTGGGCTCGTGCTACGGAAAAAGATTTTGCATTCACTTCCTGCGCCGGGGGTGCTTACATTCCCGATGAAAGGTCTGAACTGATAGTATCAATGGATTATTTTGCAGTCAACACCCCTTCTCATCCAATACACAAAATAAACGGTAAGGTAGATGGTAAAGTCGCATCATAAGTCTCAGGCTTCAATGGAGTATCTTCTGGTTGTGGCGCTGACTTTTGCAATTATGATACCTACAACGTACCTTTTTTATAACTATTCCAAAGAATCCAGCCAGGATATAACAGATGCACAGGCAACAAAAATAGGCAGGAATATTGTTGAAATGTCTGAAACCATTTTCTATTCCGGTCAGGGATCCAAGACTGTAATTGAGCTAAATGTTCCCGAGAATGTCAAATCTGCTCAGTTAATAGACGGGAGGGAGTTTGTCTTGAATATTTCGACAACTGTCGGTATTTCAGAAATTGTTTTTTTCTCTGCTGTGAATATGACCACAGATAGTTCAAAATGCAACGCCAATGTGTGCACTATTCCTGATCTTGGCAGCTCGGGCCTGAAAAAAGTCAAATTAGAGGCCATTGACAAAAATTCTATTAATATATCGACGGTTTAGAAAATAATTTTATAATTTAAAAATAATCTAAAACATTAAGGTAACAGTTAAAAAATGCGAAAATCACAGTCCGCCATAGAATTCATAACCTTGGCATCTTTCATGCTTCTAATTGTGCTGGGGTTTCTCGTAGTTACGAGCTCTAACCTGCTTTCAGCAAAAGAGGAAGGCAATAAAAAAATTGCGGAAGACATTGCTGACTTTGCATATCGTGAGATAGAAATTGCAAAATCAGTCAATAATGGTTACATAAGAACTTTTAGCATGCCACAGACCGTTAACGGAGTAAGTTATACGATAGATATAACCGATAATCGCGAGCTTGCC
This sequence comes from archaeon, assembly GCA_023245975.1. Classification (GTDB taxonomy): domain Archaea; phylum Nanobdellota; class Nanobdellia; order SCGC-AAA011-G17; family GW2011-AR17; genus JAHFJF01. The sequence continues at coordinate 2,420 of JAHFJF010000071.1, read as the reverse complement.
GTTAGTTATTTGGATTATGAATTTGTGAAATTTCTCCCTGCGAATGTAAGCGGAAACATTTCAAAGGGCCTCAATAAAATAACAAAATATAATGGGATTATTTATATTAACTCTACGCCTGTGCAATTACCCCAGTTATTGATCGATTTGCTAATGAAAAACAGTGGCGCCGATGTGATATCCTTCAGCAATGATGGAAGTGTAATTCTCAGCGGAGTATTAAGCCAAAATGCAATTCCTGTGGAAAGTTCTTCAGATGAATTTATTGTAAAGAACAGCAATGGCATTGTTGTAGCAATTATAAATTTGAATACCGGAAATATGGACATAAGAGGCTCTCTTTTTCAAAATCAGGCATCATTGAATCCAATATCCAGCAGCAATTTTATTGTAAAAAGCTCTAGCGGAATTGTAATAGATTATATTGATGATGCTGGTAATTTTTTCCTTAAAGGCGGGCTAACTCAAAATGGCAGCCCATAAAGTTAATCTAAAAACACGAAAATAGAAATAAATAAATAGAATGATTAAATTAAAATATAAAAAGAGGAATAATGGACAAAAATTCATTTAAAAAAAGAAAGTATGGCATAAACTATTTTTTAAAATTGAATTTAGTTCTCTTATCGATTCTATTGCTCTTGCCAATTGTAAAGCAGGTGACGTCGTAGTGGAAAATGGCAAACTAAATGCAATAGGTGATATCTCAGGCAATAGAATTTGCATCAGCTCGGACTGCAGGACAAGCTGGCCAACTGGCGGCTCCGGTTCATTGCCTTCAGGCACATCAGGACAGACTTTAAGGCACGACGGGACTAATTGGATTGCAAGCAGTCTTTTAATCAATGACGGGAGCAGCGTTCAAATTGCTAATAATAACGAAGCGTATTTGAGTATTCAAAATTCAGAATTAAATGGACGGCAGTACGCTTTAGTGTCTGCGGGCTCTGCTGGAGGCATAGGTGTTGGTAAATTTTCTATTTATGATAAAACGGCTGATGTAAGCAGGATAACAATTGATTCAAATGGAAGCGTAGGGATTGGTACAGGAACGCCAGCTCAGAAGCTGCACGTAGTGGGAACTGGCCAAGTTGACACATTGAGATTAGGGGATACAGGCGGAAACTCAATTTTCTGGGAATTTAAGGAATTCAATAACAACGATTTAGTATTCAATTATGGAGCCAAGGAGATGCTCCGGATTAATTATGTCAATGGAAACCTTGGACTTGGATCGACATTGCCAACATCAAAGCTACAAGTGGTTGGAAACATAACTATAACCGGCGCAGCAAACGGAATTAAGTTTGCGGATGGCACAATGCAAACAACAGCTGCTTCCGGTGGCGGTGCAGGAAATGCAAGCTCTCAATGGAGTACGTCAGGCTCGAATATTTATTATAATTCAGGAAATGTCGGCATCGGAACCACAACTCCTAATTTTAAACTTCAAGTGTCTGCTTCTAGCGGTGCACCAACCGGATCAGCAGGCGGACCTGGAGGATTGTTAATCGGCGGATCATCAGCTGATACTGACGCATCTGTTAAGATTGGGTATGTAACTGGCAGCAGATCTTGGATACAAAGTTACGGCGGGCTTCCATTATACATAAATGAACTTGGAAATAATGTAATAATTAATAGCGGTGGTGGAAATGTCGGAATTGGAACAACAAATCCAACTCAGAAGTTAGATGTAAATGGCACTCTTAAACTTCCTTCGGCTACCGACAAGGGAATAAGATTTGGAGACAGTATAATGATAATAAATCAAGTTCAAGGAGTATTACAGGTTCAGGCTCTCGGTAATGACAAGACTGTAAGCATTCATTTAACGCCAACAGAGGGAACAAAGCCAACTGGTACGATAGGGGAGTACATATTGCAGAGAACATCGGACCAGTCATTCGGAGGGAATTATGGACGCTGGAGCTTTACGGCACTTGGTTCTGATTACAACGATGTTTCCGGTATTTACGGAGAATTTGGAGGTACTGTGCAGCCTACTGAATTTATTTTTAATTATGGCTATGAAAACCCGCCCGGGGTATTCACCAGTTACGAACCTATGCGACTGATGGCTGGTACTAATCTCGGCGATGTAGGATTTGGAATTGGCGCGGCATCACCTCGTGACGTTATCCAGCTGCATGTAGCAGATATTGGATCAGCCGGACAACGGGATTCTCACTCGATTTTATGGCAAGGCAAAGCGAATGACGGGACAGAGCACTCGGTTGATTGGAAGATGTTTAATGATGTGACTTCAAATTCTGGAAGCTCTACATTCTTGCTCCAGAACAGGATTGATGGAGCAGCGTATCCGCCACGTTTATCTATTGTGAGCACCGCCAACCTCGGCATCGGAACAACAACACCCAATTATCTTGTTCAAGTTAATGGGCCCACTGGGACTCATG
>JAHFJF010000070.1 GCA_023245975.1 archaeon | reverse complement strand
TACATCGACAAATGTTCTTGTTTTTCCTTCTGAAACCACAGTCGTTGTCTGGCATCTCTCGCTTTGAAGGAATATGCTTGATGTCGTGTCGATTATTCCTCTCTGGTATGCTGTTATAGATGCCTGTTGAATCTCATACGCCCTTTTTCCTATATAGTAAGAATATCCTATGAAGGATAATGAAGCAGCTAGAAGCACTGTTAATACAAATATCGTGAATGTCTTTCTGTCATATCCAAGTATCATTAATAAAGTAAAAAGTGGCTCTTTTTTATAAGGTTTTTGGGTTTTCTAGCAATACTTATATAATCCGCCAAGCGTAACCTATAAAAGTAATCCAAAATGGGCCTGGAAACAGAAATTTCAAATGAAGAATTGTACAATCTTAAGATGAATGAGATTTCAGATATAATTGTACGTGCATACCGGGAAGCTAACGTAAATACTGAGTATTCTGCTGCTACAACACTAAAGAAAAGATGGCAGGATGCTGGCTTAAATGCTAAAAGGCATGGATACCTTATTTATCTTGACAAATATTTTAATGGTAACAAATTTATCTCCAAATCTATAAAAGATTATCTTGTATCATTCTTAGAAGATGGGGCAATGGAAGATTATAATTATGCTCAGGGCAAGTTTATATCTGAAAAAAAGACAAACAACATATTATTTTATTCTGCAGGTGCCTTCGGTGCATATAGCGCTATGCTTTCAGGCTATAGTTATTCTTTGGGGCTTTTGATCCCTGCAATCATACTGTTTACTCTCTCCTCTGGCAAGAAGCTTAGGATCTTAAAAGCAGAGAGGCAGACAGAATTAAACTATACATTCAGGCTGGTGGAAATTGATGAATTAAGGGAGCTATCCGAAAAGAGTTTTGATGATTCTATGCAAATGGCAAAGGATAAGATCTCAAAGTTGCCGCCTCGGAAGTAAATTTACCACAATCCTTATATAAATATATCAAATATTGATGCTTGTTCTGAAAATGAGAGCATACAACTATCTGAAAACGCCACAACAATTAGTTGATTTGTTAAAAAGCTGCATCCCAATTGGCCATAAGATATTATTCTTGAATAAAAACCTGGAATTTTTCATTCGCAAGGATGGAGTTTATAATTCTATTTCAAAAGGAAGATATAGCGGCGACTTCACGCTTGGCCCGATAATTAATTGCCATGAAAAGGAATATGAAGTTATGTCAAGAGACGAGTCTTTTAGGCTAAACCTTCCATCCGAGCTTGTCCTGCTTCCAAAAATCAGCAATACAGTCTCTTGGGTGACAATTATTGCAAGTCAGAAAGAAAATCCTGACTTGACAACAAGATTATATATATCGCACAATCAGAATACCCAATTATTTTCATACTAAAATGTCATTGGCTAAACTAATAAAAGAAATGTCTGATCTGACATGGGATGATGCTAGTTTCTACTCTTTTACATACTGGGCCAAAACCGAGCCAGAGATAAAAAGCATTGATAGCAAGATTTCTTGTGTGGCTGAGATTATAATAGAAACAAATTCCAAAGAAGAAATCAAGCCCTATTCCGACATGTCTGTAAAAGATAGATGGAAAAACCCAAGCAGCGTAATTCATGCTTATAGAATACATTTTAGTAAATATTTTAATGGTGACACTTCAATGCTGCGTTTGTTAAAGAATGATATCTCATCTATTATAATGGCGAAATCAATAGACAATAATGAAGATAAAGAATTGTTTTCTTACAAGGCAAGGGCTGGAGCATCATTCGGCTCGGCGGGTATGATTGGCGTCGGGCTTTCATTTCTGCTAATTCCGTCCAAAGACGGTTCATATTCTTTGCAAAGCGAATATTTGCCATATTTTGTTGCCGCATCTGCAGTCTTAGTAGGCAGCATGCTATCCTATGCAATATACAATGCAATCAGGCATGGATTAAAGGCAAGTATTATTGACAACAGGAAATTTCTTATTTGTTTGGCTTCAGAGATTATCGGTGATATGCCTGATGAATATCTAAGCAAGGCACTTGATATCGCAAAAGACAAATTATCTCTTCCTTCGGAAATTAAAAAGGCTTGATTGCCTCTGGTTATTGCAAAAGGGGCAATTGCCAATGTCTGGATACCAGCTCTTGCAATCTTTGCATTGTATCCTTGGCATAAATAGAGAATAATTAAATTAATTTATAAGAATATCTGTGATTTAAAATAGCTATTCTATATTATCCCCGGCAATATCAATTATTGTAACACCCCTCTCAGAATAGCCCAATTCCTCTTCCTTTTTAGGTTCTGGGTTTTCATAAGGGAAATCATCTATATAGACACGAGGCTGATTTTCTTCTTGCTCCCTCTTTTTTTCTCTCTCCCTTTCTCGAATCTGTTCTATAATCCATGGAGCTATCAATTCATCTTTAGGAGCAAAAGAATAATTTTTAATCGAATAAAAATTTGTCCTGAAAGGCGAATGATGCTGATAAAAAGTCAATAAAACCTCTAATGAACCAGTGTGCCGGTCCGTTTTGTGGTTTTTGTTCATAAGACGGTATGATTTATTATTATAGAGACAGGGATAATATATAAACCTTTCGTCGAAAAAATAGTAAAGAGCAATAATCAATAAGGGACCAAAATCAAAATATTTAATAAGTTTCATGCAAATTTAATAAAGGAAAATGGGTACTCTTTCTTATTCGGAAACAGAGAAATTGCTATCAAAACATTACATCAAAAGGCCAATTGGCAAGCTAGTAAAGAGCAAGGAAGAGGCAATTTCTTTCGCTAAAAAAGCCGGCTTTCCCTTGGTTATGAAGGTTAATTCCGATAAGATAACACACAAGACTGATGTCAATGGTGTCAGGCTCGGCATAAAAAAGATGAACGAGCTTGAGGATGCCTATGAAGATATGTCAAGAAAGTTCAATAAAGAGGAGATAAATGGATTCTTATTGCAAAAAATGCATGACGGGCATTCCGTGTTAGTTGGCATGAAGAGGGATAAGCAGTTCGGCCCGGTTATTGTGTTCGGCTTTGGCGGCATATATGTTGAGTTATTAAAAGACGTTTCATATAGAATTGCCCCCATAAATGTCAAGGAAGCTGAAGATATGATTCACGAGACAAAGATGTCCGCAGCCCTTGAAGGCTTAAGGGGCGGTATAAAAGCCGACATAAAGAATCTTGCAGAATTAATAGTAAGAGTTTCATCACTTTCTATGAAAAATAAGGATATTCACGAGATAGATTTGAATCCAGTTATTGTAAACGATAAAGAGGCAGTCGCGGTGGATGCCAGGATAGTACGATGAACATAGATAAGATATTCAATCCAAAAAGTGTCGCGCTTATCGGTGCCTCCAGGAAGCCAAGCGCTGTTGGCTATGGCATCGCTAAAAACCTGATTCATGGTGGCGCATTTGTCTCACATCATAATGTTCCATTAAAAGGCAGGATATATCTCGTTAATCCAAATGCAGAAAATATAATCGGGCATAAATGTTACAAGAGTATCTTAGATATCAAATCAAATATCGATTTGGCAATTGTTGCCGTGAATTCTAAGATAGCACTTGGTGTGGTCAAGGAATGCATTGATAAAAAAGTAAAAGGGGTTATTGTTATCTCTGCTGGCTTTGGAGAGTTAGGGGAAGAAGGTAAAAGGCTGCAGGATGCAATGGCATTTCTAGCTAAAAATGCAAGAATACCGTTGATTGGGCCTAATTGCCTTGGCATAATAAATACTTCCAAAATAAATGCAACATTTGCTCCTGCAACTCCTAGAAAAGGAAATATTGGTTTTATTTCTCAATCAGGTGCACTTGCAGACAGTATAATAGATTGGTCATTAACAAGCAATTATGGTTTCAGCAAGATAATTAGTTATGGCAACGCATCTGTGCTTGGCATAAGTGACTTCATCGATTACCTTTCAAAAGACAAGGATACAAAAGCAATTGCCATATATCTGGAAAGCGTTGATGATGGTAGGAGATTTATGGAATCAGTTAAAAAATGCAAGAAACCTGTTATTGTCTTGAAAGGCGGAAAGACAGAGCATGGCAGCATGGCAGCTGGAACACACACCGGCAGCCTTAGCTCCTCTTATGAAATCTACAAGGCTGCATTCAGGCAGTCAGGCGCAATTACTGCTCATACAGTTGAAGAACTTTTCGAATTTGCAAGGCTTTTATCCTTGGGAATCTCATGTTCAGAAAATAGTATTGGAATTATTACCAATGGCGGTGGTTGCGGCGTATTGGCTACCGATTATTGCATTGAAAACTCAGTAAACCTTGCAGCGATACATTCTGATACTCTAGAGAGAATCGAAAAAACTGGAAAGATGCATCCTGCATATTCCAGATCAAATCCATTAGATATTGTAGGAGATGCGCTGCCTGAAAGATATTGGATTGCGATAAACGAATTATTAAAGCAGAATGATGTGCATGGATTAATTGTAATCCAGACAATGCAGGCAATGACTCAACCTTTAGAAGATGCCAAAGTAATTG
>JAHFJF010000069.1 GCA_023245975.1 archaeon | reverse complement strand
TCCGAAATCCATTATCTTACCTAAAGCATGCAGCTTTTTCTTTACTACATTAAAATCAAAGTTGCCCTTAACCTGATAAGTACCAAAACCGCAGAATTTTACTACATCATTATTCTTAACAGATAGATATTCAAATTGCTTAAGTGCGCAGCATTTACATTCGGGATTTTTATTAACATTAAATATAGATATTGCCGGCAGGGTTGAATCAATGCTAATTAATCCCGAGGATGGTTTATTGGATATTAGGATTTTTATTGCCTCTGAAACCTGTATAGAAGATGTCATTGCAATGGTAGTGTTCAATATGCCTGCGGTGTCGCATGTATCAAGGCCTTCTGCTTTTTTGAAATGGCATCTGAAGCAATAGCTTTTTGGCAGTATTGCCATAACTCTTCCGATGGTGCCTATGGCAGCGGAGTATATCCAGGGGATTTTATTTTTGATGCAATAATCATTAATCAAAAATCTAGTAGAAAGATTATCCGTGCAATCCAACACCAAGTCAGATTTTATCATTGCAATATTATCCGCAGTAATGTCTTCTGAAATTGCCTCTATCTTAATATCAGAATTTATTTCTTCGAGTCGTTTTTTGGCGGCAAGTGCTTTTGGCTTTCCAATATCGGTTTCTGAAAATAATGTTTGTCGTTGCAAATTATGCAGTTCAACTATATCTCGGTCAACTAATTTAAGGCAGCCGACTCCAGCCCTTGCCAATAACTCTGAAGAAAATGTTCCCAATGCCCCAATGCCGACAATGCAAACTTTGGATTTTGACAATAATCCTTGTGATTTTTTGCCAATTACAAATTCTTGTCTAGAATATCTTTCCATATCATCTCAACCCTGATCTAAGACATCAAACCAGCTGCCATTTGCAGTAGGTTTAATATAGCCATTAGAGATTGATGAATCTAGAGTTTCTTCATAAATCTTGCTTTCGATTCTTCTCATGAATTCTATCCATAAACGGTTAATTGCTGAAGCTTTTTTTTCATCTTTAAGGCTAAATAAATATTTTGCAAGGTTATTGTGGGGGACATAATCCATTACTAATGTTTCTTCTGATGCCGCATAGACTTCAGGGGCTTCAAAGCCAAGCAGCCTTATCTTTCGCAAGCATCGAAATTGTGAAATCCCGGATGAGCCTGGCATTTTGTATTTTTTTATTGCCATCTTTCGGCATCCATCATCATAAAGATAGACTTGGCCTTCGCTGCCCTGGCCGATATAATCCCCTATTCGGGAAAGGCTCAATAATTTTATCAAATCTAGTGATATGTATTCAGGGTTGATGAATATATCTTTCTCTGCTTGTTCTCCGAGTTTTATTTTTTGTCCGGTATCTGGATTAGTCCAATCAAAAGTTTCTAGTTTATTCTCTAATCTTCTGAGTGCCATTTTTTCAACCTTGGTCAAAAACGCCGAGTTTATAACCTTTTTTGCAAGGCTTTACATAGCCATTTACTGGTGACCTATCAATCAGTTCATTTGGCAATATTTTGCAGATATATTCCATTAGCTTGTCCCACAATTTCAGTATATTTTCAGATTGTTTAGGTTTTAAAAACTTTAATGTATTAATTAACATTGGATAAGAAATAAAATCCATTACCAATGTCCGCAGAGAGGCTGCATAAACCTTTGGGGATTCTATTCCAAGCTCATTTATCTTTCTCATGCACTTGAATTGGTCTATGCCATCACTCCTTCTTTTTTCATGGTATATTTTTACTGCATATTTTTTGTTGTTTAATTTATGTAAAAAAACCTCCCCATCATCTCCAAAACCAAGATATTTTCCATCCTTGGCTTCTAACAACTTTAATTCAGCTTCTAGTTCATTTGGGTTGCCATTTACAATTACGTTATTTTCCAGCTCATTGCCTAGTATGTGCTCAATACCGGTAACAGGATGAATCCATTTTGGCTGGTATATTACCCTCCCCAATTCGTCCTTTTTCATAGTCATATTACATCCAAATGGTTTATAAATGTTACGTTTAAGTAGTAACACCTCGCAAAAAGGTAATATGCCAAACAGCTTTATAAATTAACAAAACATCCCCTAAATTTCCGTTTAAAGTGAAACCACATGAACATAGACGTGTTAATCAAGAAAATAAAGGAATACAATCCAGTTACAGATGAAGTTCTGATAAGGAAGGCATACGAATATGCCGAAAGGAAGCACAAGGGCCAAAAGCGTGAATCTGGGGAAGATTACATCCACCACCCATTAAACGTAGCATATATTCTTGCCGGAATGAATCTGGATGACGATACAATTGCAGCTGCCTTGTTGCACGATGTCCTGGAAGATACTGGGGCTACAATTGAAGAATTAAATAAATTATTTGGCGTTACAATTGCTAACCTAGTTGATGGCGTCACTAAGATAACTGAATTGAAAAAGAAAAATTTTGAGGAATATCATGCCGAGAGCATAAGGAAGGTTATAATGGCCTCGGCGAGGGACATACGTGTAATTTTGATAAAATTAGCAGATAAATTACATAACATGCGCACTTTAGATTCATTCAGGGAAGAAAAAAGGAAAAGGATAGCCAAGGAGATCATTGATATCTATGCCCCTATAGCCTACAAGCTAGGTATTGCAAGCATAAAATGGGAATTGGAAGATCTCTCATTCAAGCATTTGGAGCCAGAAATCTACAAGGAGCTTGAGCATAAGATTGCCAGGTCAATGAAGGAAAGGGAGAAGGAGATAGAAAAGATAAGATTTGTCTTAGAAAAAACATTGGAAGAGCATAAGCTGAAAGGGGTAAAAGTCTTTGGCAGGCCAAAGCATATTTACAGCATATACAGGAAGATGCAAAAAAAGAACAAGAGCTTTGAAGAGATATATGATCTGACAGCCTTGAGAATAATAACACATACTGTTAAGGAATGCTATGAAGCAATTGGGATAATACACAGCACTTGGAAGCCAATTCCGAACCAGTTTGATGATTATATTGCCATGCCAAAATCAAACATGTATCAGTCTTTGCATACTGCTGTCATTGGACCGACGGGCCATCCTGTGGAGATACAATTAAGGACAGAGGAAATGGACAAGGTTGCAGAGGAAGGTGTTGCTGCCCACTGGAAATACAAAGGTGTTAAAGGCGATTCAGAATTTGACCAGAAGCTTTCATGGTTAAGGCAGATGCTTGACTGGCAGAAGGGTTCCAAGGATTATAAGGAGTTCATGGAAATGCTGTCTATTGATTTCTTTGAGGATGAGATATTTACTTTTACACCTAAAGGCATGGTGGTGCCTTTACCGAAGGGCGCTACAGTATTGGATTTCGCATATGCCATTCATTCTAATATTGGCGACAGATCTTCAGGTGCCAAGGTTAACGGCAAGTTTGTTCCATTAAGGACAGTTTTAAAAAATGGTGACCAGATTGACATAATAACTTCTAAAACCCAAAGGCCATCAAGGGACTGGCTGAAGATAGTTACTACTTCTAAAGCAAGTTCTAAAATAAAGCAGTACATAAGGCAGAACGAGACGATTCCAGTCAAAAGGGTAGGCGCCGTTATAGAGGGAAGGAAAGGCATTGTGGACTGGATAATCGATGTTGAAGGCTTAAAAAAACCGAAGATAAGGCTGGCGCAATGCTGCAGCCCTATACCAGGAGAAAGCATTGTGGGATATTCTACCAGGTCTGAGCGTGTTATAATTCACAAGTCAGGTTGCGGCACAATTCTTAAGAAATCAGCAACAGCTGGCAAGAAAAGAGTAAATGCCGAATGGATTGACAGCGAAGGTGCATTGGTAGAGATAAAGGTTGATGCTGTTAACAGAGTCGGATTATTTGCTGAAATATTAAACTCTATAGTTTCAATGCAGACTCAGATGAAATCTGCCGGAGCAAAGCCATTAAACAATAACATGGTTGAATGCTGGTTTACTATGGAAAGCAAAGGTCTGCAGCATTTGCAGACTATAATTACAAGAATCCAAGGCATAAGGGATGTTAAGAAAGTCTATATTGGCTCTTTGGAAGAGCAAGGAAAAGCTTCTTAGAAGTTATATCTGTAACCAGTAATAATTCTATTTATGTGCAATTGTAATAAAGCATATAAACAAGCTGCCCATTTTCAGGGCATTGTTAAAAAGGGATGAAAACAAATGGTGAATCTATTCGGAAACACGTTATATTTTCCTGGCTGCCATACTAAATTCTTCTATCCAGAAATACAAAAGAACTACGAAGAAATATTAAGAAAAATAGGCATAAGCTTCATAACTTTAGGCGAGGCAAAATGCTGCGGAATTCCTGCATTTGACGCCGGATATAAAGAAGATTTCTATTTAATGGTAGAAGAAAACAACAGCTTCCTGAAAAAGAATTACATAAATAGAATAATTACAAATAGCCCCTCATGCATCAGGGCTTTCAATAACCATTATGATATCAAGGCAGAGCATATAACAAAGACAATTTCAGATAACATTAAAAAGTTCACCCACAAGCACGGGGAAAGGATAAGCTATCATGACCCTTGTGA
>JAHFJF010000068.1 GCA_023245975.1 archaeon | reverse complement strand
CCCCTGTCAAGGCTTTCAATCCAGAAATCCTATTAAGACTAGAAAATGTGCCAAGCAGAGTTATTGATAACGTAATCAACAAAAGCAATACCAATGTCTTGTTTGAGAGTTTCATTTTCAGTTGCCACCTTTAGGACTTGGCAGGATACTAAATGAAACGCTGCTTGCAGGCTCCGGATTAACATAGTCTATTCTTGTTTCTACATTTTTCTCAATAACAACTGGACCTGAAGATTGCTCAACAGCATTAAGCTTGTTTAAAATAAGCCAAGAACTTCCAGCCACGACTAACACAACTAAAAGTGCCATAACAAGCACAGTCTTATTGCTTATATCCTCTTTTTCCAATTAAAATGCCCCTTTCAATTACTTTGTATTGTTATAGGACTTATAATCTTTACCATATTTAGCTTTACTTATATCCTCAAAATTCTCGGTTTATAACCATTAATATCCAACTTTAACACCCTTCACAAAAAATATTCTCTATGATGGACATGGGGACGAAGAAGGATAAAGTGAACTTTCCATATCTTTTTGTGGTTTATACGGTATAAAACACCCATTTTCATAGAATGTGGGTAAATTTGCGAAATCCATATATATCAAATATTATTTTTAGGGACATGCAAATTTTCAAGAAATACGAGTACAAGCTTTATTTGGGGGATTCTAATGTAGATGTAAAATGCAAATTCCCTGATAATGGACTGGAATTTGATGCCTATATAGTCTCGCCAAAGATTAAGCTGCAATGCACCCCGAACAATATCCATTTCAATATTACTTACAATGAAAAAGAGAAATTATATGCTGTAAGCACAAATTTCGCGGCGGATTCTGCCCAATTATATCTATGCAACAATTCCGGCCCAGTTGAATCTATACCACAATACCAAGCTGCTGCATTACTGCATAGGGCGCATGATTTGCTATCGATAGACTGGAATAAAAAGAAAAAGAAAGCTATTAAAGACGTAAATTCATTGATGAAAACATGGCGAAAAGACATGGGCTTCTCAAAAGAGTCCTCTGAGATTATTTCAACTACTCTTGAGGATATGCTAAATTCGCCTGACATCATTTACTCCCCTGAAATCGAATCTGATATTTCATTTGAGGGTCGCAGCCCATTGCCAATCATCTATAAAACAGCAATGGAAACCCATAATAAACTGGCAGAATATGCCTATAGCTCCCCTGAAAAATACTTGTCTTTCTTTTCAAAAGAATCATTTTTCTGCCTAGACAGGACAAGGCCAATAAACCTTATTACCTTGGCCGCATTTCATAACCTGATAAATCCAAATTCGATGCTTTATTCTGAACTAGAAAACATGGCTGCCGTGGAAAAATCATTTTTTAATTTTTCAAAAGTATGCGAATATTACCTGCCTGGATTCTCTAAAAACATGCTAGAAAATTCATTTGATGATATGGCGCTTGATTATACAAAACATAGGATGCTATCAGGGTTTTTAGCTGCCAAAGCTGTAACTTCCGGATTTCCAAGATATACATCAATCTCAAATCATTTATCCACTAATCTTGCCATAATTGGAATACCTTGGGGCCTGGCATATTTTGCAAATCATTTCCTTGATATTGGTGGCTTAATTTATGCTGCCCCATTCACAATAAACCTTATTCTTGGAAAAGCAGGAATTGCAAACCCATTCTTTTATAACGAAGCAAGATATCATATAACACATTCTTTTGATGAAGGATTAAGCAAATTTTCCACAAAGCCTGAAACGCAACTAATGGGGCTTGCGCGCCTGGGCGCAACAAGATTCTAATAGCTCCTGAAAAGCTTTCCCCATCCCGTTTTCATGAAATTATTTATGTGGTGCTTCCCAATAGTGTTGTACCATAAATGGTCATGGTAAAATTCAGAACCGAATATGCACATGTTGAAAAGCTTTGTATGGAAAAGATATTTCTCTATAAAGTGAGAATGATTCCTCATTAACTGGTCAAAAAATATCACGGGGCTTTTTCCTGTGCTAAATCTTAAATTGACATTGCTCACGTCATCTCCAACCAAATCTATCTGCCTTACGTCACCACAACCAAGACCCATGTCATGAGCCAACTTTATATATCTTATTTTCAAAGGGTCAAAGCCCATCATTCTTGCAGAAATAGCATCTATTGCAACCATGTCATTGCTGGCAAGAATAAAATTAGCGACCCTTGGTGTCATTGTCCTTGGACCGGCACCATCACCTGCCACTGTACCATCCATGACAGCAAACCTAGAAGGATGAATCTCTTTTTGTATTGTTAACAAGTCCACAAGAACTTCGTGTATTTTCTTGTGGCAATGATGCCTCCTTGCCGTTATAAGTCCACCAAAAGCGTTTTTCATTGCACCGGTAGTAACTGTATGGCCATGTGTTTTCATAGTGGGTAGGTGGATAACACTCTTCCCAAAAAACATTTTAGGGACCTTGAAATCCCTAGGAAATATTTCATCCAAAGCAAGTAATTCCTTTTTCAAAGTGAAATTTTCCCATTCAACATGAGTCAAAGGCACGAAATCAAGATTATGCTTCTTCAAAATAGGCAGCCATTTGTTTAATTTTGCACCCAAGACAGGCTTTGTGACTACTGTCTTATTCTCTACAGGGTAAATCTTTTCATAACCATTATTCTTCAATGCCGTCAATACACCATCCAATTGCCAAGGCGGTGTGGAACAGGCAGGATAGAATTTTGTCCATGACAGGTTAAGCTTGAGGATTATACCTTTGTCTTCAGGCAGATAATGTTTAAACCTGGCATAATACATCAATTTTTCATAATCTTGTATAACTGTCTCAGGCTTTGTTCTTAATACTGCCACCCTTGCCATTAAACCGGCTTAATTAGCCTTCATTTAAAAGCTTTATGAGAATTAAATCACAGAAAAACTAAAAATTCTTCTTGAACTTAGAGAATAAATCCTTGGCCTCATCCTTTCCGCCCAAGCCAAAACTAAGACCTACAGCCAAAGCAAAGCCCAAACCAACAGCTCCAAGCAATATCAAGAATGCATTCTCCAATATAGAGACTTCAAGTCCAATTTGCTCCAATGCTATAACTACAGCAATGAACATAATTAAAACCTTGAAAAAGCTACCGGCCATTTTTATGCCTTTCATCTCTGAATGTGATTCAAGCAAGTCTGCAAGGTAATGGGCAATGAATAATCCTACAAACACTGTCAATACTGCAATTATCAATTGTGGCAACCATAAGACAAGTTGCGTAAGCAATACTGTCAATGTCCCTAAGTTCATGACATCAACTGCTGCCTGCAAGAAGACTATGAATATGTACCATTTTGCCAATGTTCCCAAAGTACTAGATGCCTTTAGCTTTCCTATGGCCTTAGGCAATTTTAATCGCTGCAAAGCACTATCCAACCCAGCTTTTTCTAGAACGTGCCTTAATGCATAACCAAGAATCAATGCAAGGAAATATCCTAGAACTGCGATAACTAAGCCTGCAACCAAGCCAGGAAAAACATCAACAACGCCATTCCAAAGATTAACAAGCGGAGTAAAAAGAGTTATTGTGACTTCCTCAAATACTGCCATCAGTGCACCTCATTTTATAATATTAATAAAACAGCAGAGTATAAAAAACTTACTGTTAAGGGGTTATCTTTAACCACGCATGTGGCTGCCTTTCTGTGTCCTTATAGAATGTTTTCAGAAGCTTAAAACTTAAACCCTCAATAGATTTTTCTGTATTAAGCAATACTTTTTGTGCCGCATTAGGACCCACCTCAACAAATACATAATCATCGCCAACTTCCTGCACCCTAACCCTTTGATTGCCGACTGTAACTGGCGTACCAAATAATAATATGTATTCATTTGGCCCCAAAGTGAATTCATCTACTTTAATTGTTGCCTTTGGCTTGTCCAAATCACTAAAATCAAATTTTAATGTTTCTACCTTAAGGCCATTTATAACTTCAAAATCTTTTGTAGACAATATGCTTCCCTGCTGGCCATTTACATCCACCTTAACACCAAACTCTCTTTTTATGGATAAGACTTTTAATTTCTTATCACCAACAGTAGCAGAATCAGATACGCCCATTACATACTCACCAGGGTCCGATTGTAGTAATTCTTCTAGTGGCTTTTCTTCTGCCTGAGGCTGTTCTACTAAAGGCTGTTCTTTAACTTCTGGCAGGTTGAGCAGTTTTTTAGTCTGAGAGGCGCATGATGAAACAACAAGCATTAACAGTACCAACGATAAAATAATTGACATCCGCTTCATTCGTAAAAATAAAGTTATTTTTGCTTATATAACTACCTAATTTGGCTATGGCTGCAAGATTTACGCATTGGCAGTAAAAGGAGGTGTTTTTTATCAGATACTCTTTTAAAAAAGAATGGCCCTGAATAGTTTAGATGGCAATGATTATAGTTTACATGAGAGAAAGATTAAATCAAGAGCCTAATTTTGATTGTTTGTATTCGGCACTAAAAAACTTTTACCAAATAATCAACAATCATGAATCAAGAGATTATGGGCAGATAGAAAAGATTATCGGCTACTATTCCGAGCTGCCAAAA
>JAHFJF010000067.1 GCA_023245975.1 archaeon | reverse complement strand
GATGAATCCCTTAATTGGCGCAATAGCAGCCGGAAATTGCGCAATACTGAAGCCATCAGAGATTGCTCCTGCTGCCTCAAGAGTTCTCACAGACATAATCACTGATACATTCGAACCAAATTATGTTTCAGTAGTTGAAGGAGATGCCGTAGTTGCGCAAGAATTATTGTCAAATAAATTTGATTACATCTTCTATACTGGCAGCACTAATGTTGGAAAGATAGTAATGAAATGTGCGGCAGAAAATTTAACACCAGTCACTTTAGAATTGGGAGGGAAAAGCCCGTGCATTGTTGATTCAGAAGTGGATCTTAAAGCTGCAGCTAAAAGGATAGTTTGGGGAAAATTTTTCAATGCAGGGCAAACATGCATTGCTCCGGATTATGTGCTGGCAAATAATAAAATCAAGGGCGAGCTTCTTAATAACTTGGCATATTATGTCAAGAGATTTTATGGAAATGAACCTTGGAAAGGCCATGATTATGCACGAATAATCAATAAGAAGCATTATTCCAGATTAATACAACTTCTTTCAGAAGGTAGTCTAGTAATCGGCGGAGATATGATTGAAAGCCTTAGATACATCTCTCCAACAATATTGACAAATATTAAATTAGATAGTAAGCTAATGCAGGAAGAGATTTTCGGGCCTATCCTTCCAATAATCGGGTATAACAACTTAGAAGATGCAATCTATTTTATTAATCAAAAGCCAAAGCCATTGGCATTATACATTTTCTCTAAAAATAAAAAATTACAATCACAGGTATTATCGCAAACCTCTTCTGGCGGCGTTGGAATAAATGAGACCTTAGTTCATTTCTCTCTCTTGCCTTCAGGTGGAGTCGGTTCTAGCGGAATTGGAAAATATCATGGGAAGGCAAGTTTTGACACTTTTTCTCATGAAAAAGGAGTTTTTGATAAGTCTCTCAAACTAGACCTAACAACATCTAGGTTCCCGCCATATAGCAAGTCAAAGCTGCTCCTGCTTAAACTATTAAGACGGTTCATGTAAAACCTGCGAAACATTTATAAATCTCGGCTATCTAACCTAGAAGTAACCTTGTTCTATAGGGAGTTTAGGGGTGCATGATTTTGGAAATGGGAATCGAAAACAAGTTGCATCATGGTACTACTACAGTAGGCATTGTCTGCAAAGATGGAGTTGTTCTTGCGGCAGATAGAAGAACCAGTGCAGGCTATTTGGTTGCAGACAAGAAGACAAAGAAAGTAAAACAAATCTCAGACCATATGGCAATAACAACTGCAGGCTTAGTCTCTGATGCCCAATTATTTACAAGAATTATAAGGGCGCAATTAAAATTACTACAAATAAGAAAAGGCAAGGAGCCTTCGGTAAAGGAAGCAGCAAACCTCTTGGCCAGCTTATCATATGTTAACATCAGGAGGCCAAGCATGGTACCAGGAATTGTAGGTTTCTTATTAGGCGGCGCCGACAAATATGGTTACCATCTTTATGAATTGGGTATTGATGGGTCTATATCAAAGGCAGATGATTACAAGTCAGACGGCTCAGGAAGCATTGTTGCAATGGGAGTATTGGAGACATTATATAAGAAAGACCTGTCAACAGAAGAAGCAGTACCTGTAGCTGTCAAGTGTATAAATGCTGCACTTCAGAGAGACTTAGCAACTGGCAATGGAATTGATGTTTTTGTTGTCAATAAGGACGGTGTAAAATCCGTATTTGCTAAAGAGTTAGATATGACCATAAAAGCATAATCTTAGATCATATTCTTGGAGAGAAATAAATAATGGTTGACATACTGAATGAAGTAGTGGCTCACTTGCCAGAGGATGCTAAAATATCATCTTGCAATTTTGAGGCCGCAAACATAATAGTATATACTAAAAACAAGGATTTTTTCCTAGACCCAGGCAATTCAATCAGGGAAGTTGTCAATATAATCAAAAAGAGGATAGAGCTGAGGCCAGATCCATCATTGTGCAAGGATATTGAGATTTCAAAAGAAAAAATTGAAGCCCTGATACCCAAAGAAGCAGATATTAATGAAATATTCTTTGATTCATACAGGTCACAGGTTGTTATCGAGGCGGAAAAGCCAGGATTAGCCATCGGCAAGGCTGGAGAAATATTAAAAGAAATAAAAAAGCAAACCATGTGGGTGCCTTTGGTAAAGAGAAGCCCAAGCATCAAATCGAAGATTATACATAATATTCGGCAAGTATTATATGAAAACAGTGAGTTCAGGAGGAAATTCCTAGACAGGGTAGGAAAGAGGATTTATTCTGGCTGGGTACGCGGCAAGAAAGATGAATGGGTAAGGATAACCTGTATGGGTGCATCTCGGCAAGTAGGAAGGTCATGCTTTTTGTTGCAAACTCCTGAATCAAGGGTAATGCTAGACTGCGGCATAAACCCTGCTGCCCAGGGCAATGATATGTTTCCTATGTTTGACGTTCCAGAATTTAAAATAAATGAATTGGATGCAGTGATAATAAGCCATGCACATCTAGACCATTCAGCTATGGCACCATTACTATTCAAATATGGATATGACGGGCCGATATATTGCACCGAGCCTACAAGGGATGTTATGGCATTGTTGCAATTGGATTACATAAGTCTGGGACAGAAAGAATTGAAAAGCCCGTTATACACCAGCACAGAAGTAAAAGAGATGGTAAAGAGGACAATCTGCATCAATTATGAAGAAGTCACAGACATTACCCCCGACATGAGATTGACTTTTTATAATGCAGGGCATACTATTGGTTCGTGCATGGCACATTTGCACATCGGGAATGGATTGCACAATTTCTTGTATACGGGGGATATGAATTATGAAAATTCAAATTTATTAGCTTCTGCAACTACCATATTCCCTCGTTTGGAGTCAATAATGGTAGAAGGTACTTACGGGGGCAAGGATGACAACCCACCACCTAGACGGGAATGTGAAAAAATGTTGATGGACATTATCCACAAGACAGTAGAGAGGGGTGGAAAAGTCCTATTGCCAGTATTGGGTGTTGGCAGGAGCCAGGAAGTAATGATTATGCTTGAAAGGGCAATGCGTGAAGGCACTATGCCCAATGTCAAGATTTATGTGCAAGGCTTGGTATGGGACATCACCGCAGTCCATACTGCATATCCTGAATATTTCAATGCAAAAATAAAGAAATCTATTTTCCACCAGAATGCAAATCCTTTTGTCTCTGATGTCTTCAAGCAGATAGCTGGCCAGAAAGAAATGCAGATGGTCATAGAATCAGGAGAGCCATGCGTAATACTTGCAACTTCTGGAATGATGACTGGCGGCGCTTCGGTTGAATATTTCAAGGGATTGGCAGAGAACCAAAAGCATAGCATTGTCTTGACTTGCTATCAGCCTGAAGGCTGTTTGGGAAGAAGGATGATGAATGGCGAAAGGGAATTCAGCTTCTCTAAGGGAGAAGGCAGGTCAGAAGTTTTAAGGGTTAACATGGAAGTATATTCAATACACGGGTTTACCGGGCATTCAACAAGAGCGCAATTATTGAATTTCTTCTACCATTTGGAGCCAAAGCCTAAGAAGATAATGATAGTGCATGGTGAAGTTTCAAAATGCCTTGATCTTGCAAGCACATTACACAAGATACACAAGATAGAAACCATCGCCCCCAGGGCATTGGACGCAATAAGGCTTAGGTAGATACAGAAAATTAATATTATTCCCAAATATTTATTGGAACAATTCTTCAAAAGCTAAACAATATAATCGCATAAGAACTGAAGTTCATAGCCATAAGACATAAAAAGCGATTATCTGTAATAATCGGGATGGTTTTGCATAAAGGAAAAATAAGTGAAATAATAGAAGAAACCCCTCATATCAAGCTATTTAAGGTTACGTTGGAAAATGGTGTATTTGACTACAAGCCAGGCCAATTTGCAATGCTTTCCTTAGACAATGTAAAAACTGAAACAGGAATATTAGTTAAAAGGTCTTATTCAATTGCATCTTCTCCAACGAATAAGGAATATTTGGAATTTTGCGTGTCAATTAAGAAAGATGGAAAGTTATCCCCACAATTAGAAAAATTAAAGCATGGGGATAGTATGAATCTTGACGGGCCTTATGGAAGGTTTAATTTAAAAGACCCGCTTCATGAGGGTACAATCGTGTTTATTGCCGGCGGTGCTGGCATCGCACCGCTGCTTTCAATGATTAGAACTTTATTGGTTCAGCACAATGATATAAAAATATTATTATTATACGGGTTCAGGAATCCAGAAGATTGTTCTTACAAGGATGAGCTTTTAGAATATTCTAAAAAATATAAAAATTTCAATATGTACAGGACAGTATCATCAAAAGAAGTGCCAGAATGGTGGGAAGAAGATACTGGAAGAGTAACAGCAATACTAAATAAATACATAAAGCCAAAAGAAATTGAATGTGTTTACATCTGCGGCAATCCAGACATGGTCAGGGATACTATTGATATATTGAAGGCAGCCGGGATTTCTGAAGCTAAAATCTATAATGAACAATGGTAATGTTCCAAAAGATATAAAAATCGATTTCTAATCAAGAATATGCTTATGAAAGATTATCAA
>JAHFJF010000005.1 GCA_023245975.1 archaeon | reverse complement strand
GGATTAAAGAGGAATTATTACCCTTAATCAGATTAAAAGGTATCGGAAGGACAAGGGCTAGGAAACTGTTCAATAATGGAATTAAAAGCATACACGACCTCAAACAAGCAGGAGTATATAATCTTTCAATAATACTCGGCAATGAGACTGCTAAGAATGTGTTCAGCCAACTTTGAGGAAAGATATAGCAATCATAGAAAGAAATAATCCGATGCCTATTACTTTAAAGTCATCATAATTCTTCTTTCTATCCCCGATATAAGCAGAAGAGATAATATTATCACCAGTGTATTCTATAATCTCAAAATCCCCCTTGTCAAGCCTTCTTGATTGATTTGGTTCAAGATTAAATTCACTTTTTTCTTTGCCATTTAGAATATAACTTAGAGTCGTCTCATAATTGTTAGTAATAATAACAAAATCGCTTGATTCCCTTAATTCCAGGCCGTAGGCAAATGGGATGAAAAGAAAAATAAAAAAAATTAGTTTCATGCCCTTACCTTTATCTTTCCGTAATATATGCCTTTTTTCATTGCATTTGATTTTATTCGCAAGATTACTTCATATTCTTCTCCAGGCACCAATTCAGGGATTTCCACTTCATTTGAAAGCCTTGTCCACTGATTGCTTACAAAAACTTCAGGAATGATGCTTGTTTCATCGGCAGAGATTAGGTATGTGGAAGGCAAATCACCATTGTTCTTTATCTTGAAAGAGGCAGTGCTTATTCCAGGGATGTTAGATTTAGAGAACCTGATAGAGTTCTTGCTCAATGAGTAAGATTTGCTTTTGATTATCTCTATACTAACATCCTTTTCTACAATCTCTAAGCCATCATATACTTTAAAAGTTAGGTTGAAGCTTGTGGTATTGGGGTAAATAGTTATATTGCCCAAGAAGCTTCCATTTTTTAATGCTAACCTGCTTTCTTTACTATTAAAGAGAATAGAAACTTCCAGATCATCTTCATTTTCATCAGTAGCATTTACAGTGATACGGATTTGCCTTAGCTCTTTGGGGGAATTTATCTGGACGCCCGAATCATTGTAATCATCTTCGATGAAAAATGACTCTATCCTTGGAGCTATATTCTCATTTTGATAAGAATAAGAAATCTCTGATTCAAGATTTTCTGGAAATCCAGGCGTGCCATTCAAGGTGCCTTCTACATACGTGCCATTAACCAGTATTGCAGTAGCACCTTTCTTGAAAGAAGATGCATCATAGCTAGCAATTATAGAATCTATTCCATTAGAAAGATTTATTGCATCAACCTCTAACAAAGAAAAGCTGCCGTCTATAGCAGAGAATCCGTCTGATTCATCCCAGATGCTGTCATTGTTCCCCCATACAGATTCGAAGCTCTGATTTCCTAAAAGCTTCCTTGCAATAACCAGATATTCCCCTGGAATGATTATTGCGTCTTCAAAATTAGAATTGTCAATCTTCCATAATGATAGGTCTATACTCTTGTTTCCATCATTAAGAATTTCTATCCATTCTAAATTTGTGTCTGAGCCTTGAGCCGGAGAATGCATTATCTCCGTGATGACTAGTGCTGAAACCTGCAATGGCATCAGCAATATCCCAAAGATAAATAATATTTTTTTCAATTTATTCACCTCCAAAATGTTGAGGTTCTATTTCCTGCAGGTTGCTTTTAATACTATGTTCAGTGTTGGTTATTTTCTTGCGGAATTATTGGATGCAAATAACAAATTATGGAAATAAACTAAACTTTTAGGAAAATAATTCATATCTTCGTAACTTTTTCAACGTAATCCATTGTAATAAAAGTCTTTTCTTTATCTCCAGAAAAGAATGCCTCTTTTGTAACTTGGTGAAGTATTGCTCTCAATGCACGCGCACCAAGCTGGTGCTTTGTTGCTTTTTCAGCTATTAGCTGTAGAGCATCTTCTTCAAATTCAATTTCTATGTTATCCATTGCGGCCAATTCCTTATACTGCTGTATGAAAGAATTTTTTGGCTCAGTAAGTATTCTCCTCATCTCTTCAATGCTTAATTCTTTCATGTAGATAATCACCGGGCACCTACCGACAAGCTCTTTTTTAATGCCAAAATTTACGATATCCTGGATTGTTGCTTTGGGTAGCAGGTCTGAATAGTTTTGTTCCCTGTTAAATCCTATCCCCGCCTCATTATTTTTTATCCTCTCCTTTACAACTTCTTCAAGCCCTATAAACGAGCCACCCAGAATGAACATTATATCCCTAGTTTTCATTGGTCGCATTACCTTACCAACATACTTGGAAATATCTGCTTCTCCTGATTCAAGCTTTGTGAGCAATCCAGCTTGAACTTCTTCTCCATTCACATCTTTGCCTAGCATGTTTGGCTTCTTGTTTATCTTGTCGAATTCATCTAGGAATATTATGCCCCTCTCAGCATTTTCCATATTCCCTTTGGCAGCGAAATATAAAGATGCGAACATCTTCTCGATGTCACTTCCAATATAGCCCTGTGCAGTATATTCTGTTGCATCAGCAAAAACTACTGGAACATTGAGCATATTTGATATTGTCCTGATAAGGTGCGTCTTGCCACAGCCTGTTGGTCCCATCAAGATTACACTATTCTTTTCTATATTTGTGCTTTTGTCATGGTTTGATTTTATTGCATTGTAATGATTTCTCACTGCAACAATCAAATCCTTCTTTGCTTCGTCCTGGCCAATGACATAGCTATCAACATATTGCTTAATTTCTGATACAGATTGGACTGTTACCTCATTTGTTTTTGGAACTTCTTGAAGCTCGTAACCTTGGCGTTTTTTATTTCTGGATTGTGGGCTTGTTAAAGCATTAACAATTTCAGCATTATTTTCAAGATAGTTTTCCTCCCTTGATTTTCTTAGCTTTTCGCACAGGATGTCAAGCACTTTCTTGTTTATGGCAGATAACATTACCCTTTCTTCAAGCATGCAGAATTTTTCTGTCTTTTTCCTTATAAGAAAAGATAAGATATCTTTGAATGTCCTGACTTCATATACGCCTTTGGGCCTTAATCCTGCCCCGTAAACCATATTTGAATATATCGTTGCAATTGAATCTTCGTTTTTATTACCCCAATCAATATAGCTATTTAATTCCTCAGCATAAACCAGCCCTTTATGTTTCACCTGTTTTAGAGGAGTATAAGTTATGTTCCCACCGCAATCAAGCTTCTTGGCCAATTCTATTAGAAGAGGCTTGTAGGCAAGACGTTGCCTTTCTGCTGCTTCCTTTGCTCCTTTTATAGAATCAAAATCTTCTTTGAAGATGATTTCTTCTAGAATCATATTTGTTTTATTACATATCTGAATACTATATAAATATTGGCAGGAAAAGAATTTTTTAATTGAGCTGCCGGAATCATGCTCCCTTTTTAATTGAAAAGCTATATAAATGCAAATAACGAGCAAATCACTATTGGGCCCGTAGCGCAGCCTGGATAGCGCATCTGCCTTCTAAGCAGAGGGTCCGGAGTTCAAATCTCCGCGGGCCCATTTTAATAATTTTTTATTGGACATTATCTGGGACATTTTTGCAATAATGAAACAAAACCTTTATAAACTGCCCTTAAAACGATAGGTAGGATGGCAAAAAAAAGCAAAGCGGAAAAAACTGGAAAAGCAGAATATGGTGCCATGCCGCAATTCTCACCAGAAATGATTCCGCCAGAATTAGCGAATATGATGCCAAAGATAACCCCTGAAATGCAGGAAAAGATGAAGCTGATTAAGGCAAAGCTGGATAGTTTCTCAAAACAAATAGTAGAAAAGTTCGACAAATATATCGTTGGTGTTGCTTTATTGCCACCCGAGCCCCAGCAAAAACCTGAAACAAAAGCAGACATCTTGATGCGTGGGCCAGGGCAACAGGAAAAGCCGCATAATCCTAACCAAATAAATGTACTCGTCCTTGTAGACGATGCTGATTCTAAGAACATGTCCAAAGATGAGCTTCACGGAAGGCTCTCACAGATAATGGATGAAATTGCAAAGAAACTCGATGAGAATATACTGCCGGAAGTAATGATAGTTTCAGACTTGAAAGAGGCATGCTATGACGGAAAGACAGAGATACTAAAGATGATATCAATGTCTGCACCCATATACGACCCTTCTGACTTGATTGCAGCATTAAGGATTTCCGAAGTGCACAAGACCATGGTCTTGAAGAAGTTCGAGAAATACATTGTAAGCTATGTTGCAGCAGGCTCATTATTCAGGGGGGAAAAATCGCATGACATTGATGTTTATGTTGTAATTGATGATACCGACGTAAAAAAGATGTCAAGGGCTGAACTAAAGGACAAGCTAAGGGCAATAATTGTCGGCATGGGCTTTGAAGCTTCAAGATTGACTGGCGTAAAAAAACAGTTCCATGTACAAACATATATTCTTACTGATTTCTGGGATTCTGTAAAGGATGCAAATCCAGTAATATACACATTTCTGAGGGATGGGGTCCCATTATATGATAGGGGCGTATTCATGCCATGGAAGCTCCTATTGCAGATGGGCAGGATAAAACCTTCTCCTGAAGCAATAGACATGAACATGGATTTGGGAGAAAGATTACTTGTCAGGATAAAGCAGAAGATGCTCTCAGTAGTTGGAGAGGACCTTTATTATGCTGTATTGAATCCGGCACAAGCAGCCTTAATGCTATATGGAATCCCACCACCTACGCCTAAAGAAACAATAAAGCTTTTAGATGAAATATTTGTCCAGAAAGAAAAACTATTGGAAAAGAAATACGTTGATATTTTAGAAAGAGTCAGGAAAGCATACAAGGACATAGAATATGGCAAGCTAAATGAAGTTTCTGGAAAACAGATTGATGAATTATTGAAAGATGCAGAAGATTACTTGAAAAGAATCAAGGTTATGTTCAAGCAAATAGAGGAAAAGACAGAGAAGGAAAGCATAATTGACATACACGCCAATTGCTTATCAGCTACAAGAGACTTGCTAAGGGAACTAGGTCATCCTGAAGCAAAAGAGCCAGAGTTGATTAAACTGTTCAAAGAAGTAGTCTCTCCAAAAACTGGGCTGCCTGAAAAGCTAGCCAATACACTAAAAGAAATAATCTCAGCCAAGGAATCATTTTTATCAGGGAAACTATCCAGAAATGACCTTAACAAGGTAAAGAAGGAAGCTCGAAATTACCTAAGGTTCGTGGTTGAAGAATTGCAGAGAAAGAAGTCAGACATAGTTGAAAAGCTTAGGATAAGGTTCAAGTATGGCAACAAAATGGGAGAAGCACTATTGCTGGAAGATAAAGCATTCATAACAAAGGATCTTGAAAATAAAAAGGAATTATTGGTTGCCAAGGTTTCTGCCGATGGCTCACTGTTAGATACTAAACAATCAAGCTTAGAGGAATTAGAAAAGCATTTAAGCAACCTTGTATCCCCCAAAAGTGTTTTCGTCAAGGAAAAACTATTTGAAGGATTAAGGCACCTGGTGGGCCAGGACATAGAAATATTGCTAGGTTGAAAATGGAAGGAACAATAAAGAATTTCAGGATGGGAAGGCATCATCAGCATACAGCCCATTTGGTAGTTGTTTTCAATAGCGTGGATACAAGGACCAAGGCAGCCAAATTAGTAGGCAGGAAAGCTGTTTGGACAAGCCCTGCAGGAAAGAAGATCGAAGGTGAAATAAGGTCAGCACACGGAAACGGCGGTGCAGTAAGGGTTATATTTCAAAGATCATTGCCAGGACAGTCATTAGGCACAAAAGTGAAGGTTGAATAAAATGGCAGGAATAAGACCAAACTCATGCTACAGGCATTTTGAAATGCCCTATACAAGAAAATCAAAGTATAAATCTAAGGCTTTCATTAAGGCAGTTCCTGTGAAAAAGATTTCTAAATTCGAATTTGGTGACTTAAAAGCAAGCTTCAATTGCCAGGTTGATTTAATCACCAAAGACCCAATGCAAGTTAGAGATAATTCCTTGGAGGCTGCAAGGACAGTAGTCATAAGAAGATTGACTGAAACCGGCAAGAACTACAGATTAACTGTAAGGGTATACCCTCATCACGTATTAAGGGAAAACAAGATGCTTACAGGGGCTGGAGCCGACAGAATGCAGACAGGAATGCAGTTATCTTTTGGGCGAGCAATAGGCTTGGCAGCAAGAATAAAGGCTAATCAGCCAATATTTTCTGTCAGGGTAGACAAGGCAGATGCAAAATTGGCAAGGCTGGCATTAGAAGGAGCAGTAGCAAAACTTCCATTCAAGTGTGCATTTGTAGAGAAATCATACCCAATTAAGGGATAAAGCTTATAAGCTTCAGTATCATAATAAAATAAAGGTAGCGTCGATGATAAAGCCTAAAAAACATAAAATAGAGCCACGGCTTGAGCATTTTGATGATGAAGAAATTTTTGAATCTCTCAACGACGATGGCAATATCTATGTTGCAATGTAATCTCACCACAATGGCTATAGCTTAATGCAATTTCTGAGTAGTATCCTTCTGAAAAAATATATTTTAATCACAATAATATTTATATACTCATTATGACATTAAATTAGACAAGCACTAACCAAATTAGTCTGCAAAGACGACAGCAACTTCAATAGTGTTTGCAAAAAAACAGAAATTCTATGTGTGATTGGGTTATTGCAAATGTTAATCAAAAATAGATAAAGTGAGAAAAGCATCGGGGGGTGTTTGTTATATGGAAGAAGAAAATAGAGGTGAATATCTTGTAATATGGCATGCGTTGAGGCGCTATAAGAAGAGAGGCCTTGTGAATCGATTGTTTGGCAAGACCGTAGAGGTCATGACGCCAATGATAAACGATTACGAGACCGAAGAAATAGCAAGTTACGGATTCAACACCGTAAAGAGCCTAGGCGGCTTCCAGCCAAAAGTTGTGCGAATAATCAAGGCCTGAATGGCTTGCATTTCCTCCTTTCCCTGTCCCGGGAACGTGGCACCTGGGCAGGGTCATATTCATATATCAGCCTAGAAACATGAACAAAGAAAGGGAATTAATTGAAATGGAAATAGACAACTGCAGAAAAAACATCGAGTTTTACAGGGATGAGATAGGAAACATGAAATCGAAACTCGATAAGCTTGAAAGATTGAAGAAAGCGTACGAATACTATTGATGACTGTATGCTTATGGTTTGAAAGGGGAGTTTATGTGCATTTTTCTTAAATTTAATATAATTTCTAACTAAAATCTTCTCAAGAAAGATTTGAATTAACTTTGGAATTTGAAACAGAAGTTTTATATACCGACTTCCTATTAAGAAATAAATCATAAAAAGGGGAATTAAATGGCAAAGGATGTAGTCTGGTTCAAAGAACTTTCCAACAAGGATATTCCAATAGCAGGAGGAAAAGGGGCATCCTTGTGTGAGATGTACAATGCTGGATTTCCAATACCGCCTGGTTTCATTATAACTGCACAGGCTTACCAGAAATTCTTAACACAAACTGGCATAGACAAGCAGATTTATGCAATTTTGAAAGATTTGGATGTGGATGACAATGCAAAACTACAGGAAGCATCTAAGAAAGTCCAAAAGATAATAGAAGAAACTCAGATGCCATTATCAATAAAGCAGTCTATTACCGAAATGTATGAAGGGATGACTGTCGGCGAGGGCTTGTCCAACTTAAACCAGCAAACTAAAGCAATGCTTAAGTCAGGAAGAGATTACCCTTTTGTTGCGGTGAGGTCATCTGCGACGGCCGAGGATTTGCCGAGCATTTCCGAGAATGAATTTGTCTTGTTAAAGGTTAATGGGAAACCCTCTTTTGGCAGAATGAAAGATATTTTCAGTCAAATACAAACAGGTGATGAAATTTTTGTGCCTTGCATGGAGGATGGAAAAACTGTATGGGGAAAGGTGTCGCAGACATATAGGCATAAGGTAGATAATAAAAAGCTCTTTAGAATCACAACGGAAACAGGCAGGCAGATTACTTTGTCGCCAAACCATACATTGATTGTATTAGATGAAAATACATTGCAGCCACGAGTAGCTGAAATATCAAGCTTGAATGTCGGGGAAAAGATCCCGGTGACGAAATCAATACCGGAAATGGGCAATTTACAATCAATAAAAGTTACTGATTATATAAGCGGCAATGATGTCATTGAGCATAATGGCAGTATTTATATTAATAACTCGAATAAATGGAAAATACAGCAAAGCCTGCCCAGTGAAATCAAAATAAACAAAGAATTTGCTTATTTCCTCGGCATTTATGCGGCAGAAGGTACCACTTACAAAGACAATGGAATAATTATCACAAATATGGATTCTAAGATAAGGGATGTTGCAAAGAATTTCCTGAGGTCAGCAGGAATAAATGCTGAAAATAAGATTAATAAGCATTCCTTGAGGGCATACTGCAAAACTTTGGTTAGGCTCTTAAATGAAAATTGCGGGATGCCTAATTATGAACTAAAGAAGAAGGGTAAGACTTGCTATACAAAAAGAGTACCCTCATTTATGTTTTCATGCAATAAAGAGATTATTGGTGAATACTTAAGAGGCTGCTTTGATGGTGATGGTACTGTAGATAGTACAGCTAGTTATTGTTCGACATCGCAAGAGCTTGTAGCAGGAATATCATTGTTGCTTGAGATGTTAGGGATTGGATTATACATTCGGGAGAAAGGAAATGCATTTAACATTTTCATACCATCGTGTGAGCTTGAGAAATTTCAGGAAAATGTTGGATTTATTCATGAAGCAAAATCCTTAAGATTAAGAAAATTAATTGAAAAATATAATTCTGTAGAAAAGCATTTTGATCGGATGAATACAATCTCTGTATCGTCCGAGATTGCCAAAAAAATACGCACGAATATCGAAGAAAATCTTCCAAAACAAAGAGTAAATGCTGCATTTTGCCCCGGCTGCCTCATAAATATAAACAAAAGCAGTAAATATCAAAATAAAGAGAGGTATTATTGCCACAATTGTAAAAAAGCATTTTATGAAGATAAAGTTGTTATGAAAGAAATTGAGAAATATGTTAATTATGACGAAAAAGGCAGAATAATCAAGGGAAGCACCCCTTGGAATAAATCAATAAATACTTATCCTAATTACAGCCTTGGCAAATTTAAGGAAATATTGAATGAGACAGGTGCTGTTCAAATTACTGAGGTGTTCACAGAAAGCATACTGTGGGACAAGATTGTAAGCATAGAAGCGATTGATTATGATTCATGGGTTTATGATTTCTCTGTGCCCAATGTTGAAAATTTTGCTTCAGGGTTGGGAAGCATAATTACACATAATTCTGCTTCATTTGCGGGCCAGCAGGCAAGTTTTCTAAATATAAGAGGAACTACGCAATTATTACTGGCCACACAGCAATGCTGGGCATCTTTATTCAATGCAAGGGCAATCTATTACAGGATAAAAAATAATTTCCCGCATGAGAAAGTACTAATTGCGGTTGTAGTGCAGAAAATGGTCAATGCAGAAAAGGCGGGTGTTATGTTTTCTGTTAATCCAATCAGCCAGGATGAGAATGAAATCATGATAGAGACTGCTTGGGGGCTAGGAGAAGCATTGGTTTCTGGTTCGGTAAATCCAGACCAATATATAGTCGATAAAAAAGCAGAGAAAATAAAATCTGTATTAGTCCGAAAACAAACATGGGCTTATGTGTTAGACACTAATTACAATAAAACTGTAAAAAAAGAATTGCCTAAGGAAATGTATGAAAAACAAAAGCTAACTGAAGGAGAAATACTTGCTTTAGCTAGATTGGCAAAGAAAGGAGAAGAGCATTATAAGGCTCCACAAGATTTGGAGTATGCAATAGAAAAGAACAGAATAATGATAGTTCAATCAAGGCCGATAACAACCTTGAAAAAGCATGTTGCTGAAGAAGTTGTAGAAAAACTTTCATCGGCAAAGATTTTAACAAAAGGATTAAGCGCTTCTCCTGGTGTAGCTTCTGGAAGGGTTAAGATTGTCGCAAATGCAGACGAACTGACAAAAATAGAAAAAGGAGATATTTTAGTTGCAAGAATGACTGACCCAGATTATGTTGCTGCAATGCAGAGGTCTGCTGCGATTGTAACAGAACAAGGCGGTACAACTTGCCATGCTGCAATTGTATCAAGGGAAATGGGAATTCCCTGCATCGTTGGAACTGAGAATGCAACACAAGTATTGAGAGAAGGAATGCAAATAACAGTGGATGCTGTTAATGGCGTTGTATATGAAGGCAATGTTAACCTAAATCACAATATTGGCAATCCTGTGCATGAAGACTATCATGAAAATGAATCTTATGAGACAGTTACAGAAGTGAAAGTAATCATGGACCTACCTGAATTTGCAGAGAAGGCAGCTGCTACTAACGCAGACGGAGTTGGCTTGCTAAGGTGCGAAGTTATGATGGCAAAGCATGAACATCCAGCATGGCTGTTGAAAAATAATAAGAAAGAAATCTTATTCAATGAATTAGTTGAAGGTATATCTAAAATAGCTGAAGCTTTCAGGGGCAAGCCGGTATGGTACAGGACCTCTGATTTCAGGACAGATGAATATAGGAACCTTCAGGGCGGAAAGGAAGAGCCTGTTGAAGACAATCCAATGCTTGGCTGGCATGGCATAAGGAGATCGGTTGATATGCCGGAGTTATTGATGACGGAGTTTGAAGCCATAAAAGAAGTGCATAAGAAAGGACTTACCAATGTCGGTGTTATGCTCCCGATGGTTACCCATGTTGAGCAGGTTGAGTTCGGAAAAAAGATGCTTAAGAAAGCAGGATTTAATCCAGGCAAGGACATAGAGTTCGGAGTTATGGTTGAAACACCTGCATCGGTCCAGATAATAGAAGAGATATGCCAGGTGGGAATAGATTTCGTTTCTTTTGGGACTAATGACTTAACACAATTCACTATGGCTATCGACAGGAACAATGCACATATGCAAAGATGGTACAATGAATTGCATCCTGCTGTATTGAGGCAGATACAGCATGTAATAGAAGTATGCAAAAGGTATGATGTAAATACAAGCATATGCGGGCAGGCAGGATCAAAGCCAGAGATGGCGGAATTCTTGGTAAGATGCGGCATAGACAGCATTTCGGCAAACCCTGATGCAGTACAAAAAATAAGGCACGTTGTTTCAAGGGTAGAAAGAAAATTATTATTGGAAGCGGCAAGGCCTGAGATGCCTGAGTAAATCCAGAAAGTATAAAAACCAATAGCTCAAGAAATCCTTGTTTGGAGGCTAATTAAAATGGAAACAGAAAAAACAGTTAAGGCATTAAAATACAAGTCATTGAATGGATTGTCTGAAAGGCAGCTTGCAGAGCATCATGGTGTACTATATGCAGGATATGTCAAGAAAGTTAATGAGCTTCGTGCTAAACTGCCTAATGCCGACAAGTCAACTGCTAATGGAACTTATGCAGAATTGAGGGAATTAAAATTAGAGGAAGGGTTTGCTGTTAATGGAGTAAAATTGCACGAATCATATTTTGATGATTTAGGCGGGAATGGAGTTTCTGAAGGAGAAATTAAAGATCTTATAGCAGCTGATTTTGGCAGCTATGAAAAGTGGGAAGAGGAATTCAGGGCCTTAGGTTTATGCTCAAGAGGATGGGTTGTACTTGCTTATGACATTGATGACAAGAAGCTTAGGAATTACATCGCTGATGTCCATAACCAGGGCGGAGTGTGGAATGCAATACCATTACTTGTATTAGATGTGTATGAGCATGCTTACTTTTTGGACTATGCCACTGCCAGAAAGAAATATATAGATGCATTTTTCCAGAATTTAGACTGGAAGCACGTGAATTCGCTTCTTAAACTATATAAGGTGAAAGAACTAAGGAAGTAAGAATGGCTGATGAGAAGTATACATTACAGCATAACAAGCCGGAATGCATAGGCTGTGGGGCTTGCGCAGCTGTTGCTCCTGAGTTCTGGGTTATGAATGATTCTGACAATAAGTCTGATATTATTGATTGCAAGAACCTGGAAAATGGCTGGGAAGAAAAAGAAATAGAAGAAAAGGATTTTGTTAAGAACAAGGATGCTGCTGAATCATGCCCGGTAAATGTTATACATATAGTAAAGAAAGAAAATAATGAGAAGATAATTTAGATATTTTTAATGGCTGCAGGAATTAAAAGTCTAACTTGGTTATGGTTAACAAATAGCAGAAACATATTGCAAATATTTAAATATCAGTAAGAACTCCATTTTCTAGGGGAGGACATTGAAAAAGAGCCTAATTTTCGGAGTAGTACTGATTCTAATTGCAGCGCAAGCTTTTGCACTAGAAGTAATAGAGCAAAGTCCAAACCTAAAAGTAACACATACTGGTCCTACTTATGTCCAAGTCGGCGGAGAAGCCATTTTTACTGTAACTGTTCAAAATATAGGTTCACGGGTGCAAGAACTGAGCCTGGCTGCAGACCCATTTTCCGGGTTGCCAAATTCTAAATTCGAATATATATTAATTAGCAATAATCGCATGTCGATAAACACAGGGCAGCAAGCAAAGACAAATGTAACAATAAAACTAAAAAAGAGTACACTTCCCAAAGAGAATTACGGCACTTTCATAACACTTCAATCATTGACAAACTCAGAAAAAACTGACCACGGCTTTATCCTGCGTGTTGTTCCGCCTGAAGATATATTTGAGCTGAAGACTTCTGTCCCTGAGAAAGTACAGCCTGGAAGGGAATTTACCGTAGGAGTCTCCCTGAAGAGCAACCTAAACACAAATATCAGAGATGTTAAAGTTGTAGTCAACAGTGAGTTTTTCAATGAAGAAAGAGTAATCAATTTCTTCCCATACCAAGAAAGAGAAGAATCATTTACATTCGCAATACCGCCGCTGGCAAAGCCAAGCGAATACCCGCTTAACATAAGGGTAATACAAGCTGATTTCCTAACCGACAATGCAAAGATACTATTCAGGGTATTGGAAAAGACCGATGTAAAGGAGAAGCTAGAAGTAAATTCGCAATTTCTCAAGACAACTTACTTGGTAACAAAATCAAATGCAGGGAACAGCCCTGTACAAGAATCATTTGACCTGCCG
The DNA here is from genome assembly GCA_023245975.1 of archaeon. GTDB lineage: Archaea > Nanobdellota > Nanobdellia > SCGC-AAA011-G17 > GW2011-AR17 > JAHFJF01. Next base: position 6,534 of record JAHFJF010000005.1, on the reverse strand, counting down.
CTTAATATGTTCCAGAGATCATTTGCCGGCTATTCTGCTGACCCAAGCTCATCTGATGGTACTGGATTGCATTGGCAGTTTACTATTGAGCCAGATTCTGAATACAAGCTTTCTGTCACGATAAATTACCAGCCTTTATTTGCTGGAATACTATTGGTAGTATTTGTAGCATTGCTATCAGGATACTTGTTATCACGGGGAGTAACAATCAGGAAAGAGATACTAAAGATAAAGCAGACACCAGACGGGATGTCGGAGCTGAAGGTATTATTGCACATAAAGAACAAGTCCGGGAAATCTGTCCATAATGTAGCAGTTATAGAACTACTGCCGAATTTAATTTATCCATCAACACAGTTTGGAACTTTGCATCCTGAAAAAGTGCAAAAGGGAGAGAAGGGCGTAAAATTGACTTGGACATTGAATGAGCTTCTTGCTGGTGAAGAGAGAATTCTTTCATATACAGTGCATTCCAAGATAAACATGATTGGCAAGTTCTTATTGCCACCTGCCTTAGTGAGATACAAGAATCCAAGAGGAAAAACAATAAATTCAAAATCCAATCCGCTTTCATTCTTCTCAGGTTCTAGAGAGATAAAGGCTCCCGAATAATAATCATGATATATAAGATAATCCCAACTGTAATTGCAAAATCTGAGTTTGAGCTTGATTCTATTGTTAAAAGGCTTCATCCCCATTTCGATTCGATGCATCTAGACATAATGGATGGGATATTTGTCAACAATAAGAGTAATTGGTTTGATGATATTGTTTTGTATCCAGGCAGGAATTATGAGGTGCATTTGATGGTTGATGATCCAGAGCGCTGGGTACACCTTAGCTTCAATAACTTTGAAAAGATTATTGTTAATTATGAACGAGTCAAAGATCCTTTTAAACTGATAGAATCTGTAAAAAAGAAAAACCAGAAGATAGGCTTTTCATTAAATCCTGGGACAAGCATATTAGAAATAATATCCTTGATGGGAAAACTGGATACCATTTTGCTTCTTACCGTTGAGCCAGGCAGTTATGGGGCTAAGTTTGTGCCAGAAGTTGTTGAAAAGGTGAGATTGCTAAGGACAATTTATGGCGGAGACATAGAGGTTGATGGCGGAATGAATCCAGAGACGATAAGATTATGCAAAGAGAATGGCGCTAACTTATTTGCCGTTGGGAGCTATATACAAAGAAATAATGACCTAGTAAAGGCTAAAGCAGAGCTTGAGGCTGCACTGTTATAATGATTGTTATCTGTTGCTGAGCAAATATTCTTTTAATTCCTGATAATTGTTTGATAAAATTTCAGAATGGCAGTTTTTATTCAATATTAATTCTAAAGATTTTGGAATTTTTGGAGAAAATCCTAATTCCTTTTGAATAATTTCAGGGAATTTTGCAGGATCCGCAGTTTCCAATGAGACTGCCTTGGCTTTATTTGATCTCAAATATTCATTCAATGCGGCGAATGCAACTGCACCATGGGGCTCTAAAATTAATCCAAATCTCTCATAAGTATCCTTGATTGTTTTTAATGTTAAGCAATCATCAATTGAAATAGAGAAAAACCTTTTTCTCATCTCTTCTACATCTGGTAGGCGCATTATATTGCCCTCTTCATCCAAATGTCCGCCATACAGGTCAAAGAATCTTGCCAAATTGCTTGGGTTTCCGACATTCATTGCATTAGACAAACAGGATTTTGAAGGCATTATCTTTTTGTAAAGGCCTGTGCCTAAGAATCTTGGGAACTCATCATTTTCATTAGTGGCAATTATTATCTTGCTTACAGGCAAGCCCATCCTTCTTGCCATCTCGCAGCCTAATGCATTCCCAAAGTTTCCTGAAGGTATTGAGAAAACTAATTCTTCAAAATCTAAGATTGCATATGCATAGAAATAATAGCATATCTGTGGCAAAACCCTTCCGATATTTATGGAGTTAGAGGATGTAAGATTCAATTTAGCCAAATCCTTGTCCATGAATGCAGACTTTACAAGCTTCTGGCAATCATCAAACTTGCCATCTATGGATATTGACTTGACATTCCCGCCGATGCAATCCAGCTGCCTTTTTTGGATATTGCTAACTTCGTCTTTTGGATAAAGAATGTAGACATTGAAGCCATTCAATCCTTTGTAAGCTTCACCAACTGCACTTCCAGTGTCTCCAGATGTTGCGACCAATATTGTTATATCCTCCCCACCTTTCAATTCATTCATTATCCTTGCCATGAACCTTGCAGCAAAATCCTTGAAAGAAGCAGTAGGGCCTTTATCAAGCCTTAAGATATAGGCATCTTCTTTTGCATGCTCAAACGGAACTTCAAAATCATATGCTTCTTTGATTATTTCAGATAACTTTTCATCTTTTATGTCTTCATGCAGGAATTTCCTTAAAACCTTGAAGGCTATTTCATGATAGTATAAAGCAATTGTTTTTAAATTATCCAATTCTTTTCTTGAAAAAGTTGGAATTAAGTCTGGCATGTAGAGGCCTTTATCTTTGGCTATGCCCCTGAATAGCGCTTCCCTGAATGAAATATTTTCTTCAAAGAAAAAATTATTGCGATTTGTGCTGTAATATCTGATGGGCATGATAATTGCATTAGTCAAAATTATATAAATTCATCGCTGTTTTAATGCCTTAGAAGGCTTTCCAAGTCTAATAACATTGCAGTAGTTGTAGGCTCAGCTCCTGCACCTTGGCCAGATACTTTGTAAGTACCATTAATACCATCTTTGCCATCGCAAACTAAAAGCGAATTATTGACACCACTCACTGTCAATTGCATGAACAATGGGTTTTCTGAAATATTTTTGAATCCTGCAGAGATGTGCCAGCCATTTACTTCTTCCTTGAAGCCTCCGATGTTATTGCCTTCTTTGCTGTCTTCCTTTGTGATAGAAACGATATATCTTCTATTCTGTGATTCCATTATCAAGGCCCTTAAATCCTCTTCGGTAAGGTTTTTTGCATTGCTTTTCAAATCACTTGCTGATATTTCGCCAAGGCCCAAAACATTGAATAATATTGCTGTCTTCATAGGCACATCGCTGTTTGCCTCAGTGTTTATCACTTCCAAAGTGGATTCAGCGCCAGGCTCTGCATAGCCCAGCTTCTTGGCTTCCCTTGCAACTTCGCCAAGGCTTCTGCCTTTTGAAACCTGCTCAAACACGTAATTCAATGTACCATTTACTATTGCATGGATTTCAGTGACTTCAGAAGTCATCCTTTGCTTGCCATATTGCAATAGTCTTGTGCCGCCGCCAACCGTTGCACTATAGCCGAGATGTGAAAGATTCTCTTGTAGTTCCTTGAAATAGTTAGATAGTGCACCTTTTTCGCAGGTAACTACTAATTTTCCATTATCGAATGCATGACTAATATAATCATAAGCCGTTTTTCCATCGTCCAATGTAGGGATTGCAAGGCAGACAATATCTATATGCTTAATAGAATTGAAATAGCCGTCCTTTTCATCTATCTTATTCCCAAGGCGATCATACAGCCCATGATTACTGATTGAAAATGAAACATCATGCCCATTGGATTTCAGCCTTCTATATAACTCCTTTCCGACATTCCCAAATCCCACTAGACCAATTTTTGCGATATTGGTCAAATTGATTCAAGATATAAAAATATATCGTAATTTTTCACCAATATGTTTAAATATGAGTAAAAGTCATCTTTCTGCATTCCCGCCTTAGCTCAACCTGGTGGAGCGTCTGGCTGTAGATGCCTTTAGACTATGCACAGAGTGCTATGGATGAAAAAAGGCCAGCGGATCCCGGAAGGTCGCAGGTTCAAATCCTGCAGGCGGGATATTTTTAATTTACATCATTTGGATTTTTAGATTTAATATCCTGCTTTCTAATTATGCCTACATCTTCTTTTAAATCATCTTCTAACCTTTTCCATTTATCAATTATACTTTTATGTTGACTCCAATCATAATCACTTATCCCTTGCATTATATATTCCGGAAGAAAGTACAATCCGAATTCGCTCAATCCGGGCTCAAACTTGTAAAGGTCTCCCCGCTTTAATTTTTCATAATTTTCTGCAATATCCTTTGCGTAATCTACCGCATTTGCATTGACATCTAAAATCACATTCGGCCTTACTTCTGCCTTGAAGAAGAATTTGCTGCTGATAAATGGAAGGCCGCACCTTATTTCTAGAGAAGTTGCTTCATAGATTTCAGTCCCTAGAGGGACTCTTAATTCCTGACCTCTTTTTGTCTTGTAATAATTTAATGTATTTATTATTTGAGATCTATCTGTTCCAACCAATATGGTCTTAAAAGATTCAGGTATTTTGTAGCTATAATATTTTAACCAGTTAGGCATAAGTTTCATGATGATATAACAAATTATAAACATATTGAATCTATAATCTCAGCGTTTTCTTGCAAACATCTCAAAATAGGATTTTTCCATTATCCTTGCTTCTAATTCTGGATTATCTAATCCAAGTTTCCTTGCTTTCTCAATTATTACTTCTCTTTCAGCTGCTTCTATTTCAACAAAATACCTTTCCTTGCCGCGATCTAAAATAGTATCTAAACAATATAAACAATCTTCGTTATCAATATATGTGACCCTATTTTCCTTCTCATAATAACCGATTTCCCTTGCACCAAGGTCTTTGAAAAAGTCTAGAACTTCACTGAGAGAGCCCTTTGCGAGATCTATATTTCTTTCGGGTACTTCCTTAATCCCTCCTATAAATGTTCCCTTTTTTTTCTCTGTAATTGTTATCTTTGTGCAATATTCCCTTACCCTTACTTTTATGCCCCTTTTTGAAAGCCTATTGCCAAAATCAATAAAAGAATTTTTTTCCCTGCCTTCTCCAAGCAAAAAGCCAGACGGAATTTTGATTTCGGAGAGGTTGTTTACCTCATATTTTATTTCAGTCTCTATTTCCATTATAGCATACCTTCGATATCGAATAATTTATAGCTTATTTTTGAAGATTCCTGCATGATTATCCTTGATGCATAAAATGTTGCAATCTTGCCTGAATTGAAAAGGTCATAATTGCTTGTCAATCCGTATAATAACCCAGCAGCGAATCCATCTCCGGCGCCGTTAGTGTTAATTACATTTACCTTATATGACATAACCATGGCAGTTTTATTTCCATGACCAGAGCTGATTATTGCCCCGTCTTCCCTTAGCTTGTAAGCTACCAATGCTATACCATAATGCTTAGTCATATATTCAATAAGTTTCAGCTCATCACCTTTCTTGAAGCCGAAAGCATCCGCCTCTTCCCTGTTAACAAAAAGTATGTCTGTATTTGAGAGAATATCATCTAATTTCTTTTCGTGCCTTTCAATTGATTTTCTAGATGCCAAATCAAAGCTGACTAACACATTATTTGCTTTTGCATATTCAATCCCCTTTTCTAAGGCTGCTGAAATGCTATCCAATGCATATGCTGTTGAATGAAGGAATCCTGAATGCGCGATAGCTTCCTTTGGGACATCCTCTGGCTTTAAGTCTGAAGAAGCCCCCATGTAAACTAAGAATGTACGCTCTCCATCTGGAGTTACCAAGACATGGCAAACCCCATTCCTTTCATCCCTTACTGACAAGTAAGGCCTTACATTTGAATCAATAAGGCTTTTCTTGTAGAGATCACCGTTAGAATCATTGCCAATACTGCCTGAAAATGCTGCCGGCAAGCCTAGATTGCTGTAGCCTGAAGCTACATTCGCAGCAGAGCCGCCACATTCAACTTCGAAATCTTTCAGTTCCTTTTCAAGACCTAAAACCTGGTCTTTGTCAGATGTGCCATTAAAATCGCCTTTTCTTAAGCCGAACTTTTGCAGAAGGCTTTCATCAACTTTAGAAACATAATCTACAGGGGTGTTTTCCAATGCAAAAAGCATTTCCCTACCTACAACCGGCCTGTATCTCTTTTCCATTATACAACAGAAATTAATTACTTCTATTTAATCCTTATGCTCTCAGACAATAAGTTTCAGCTTTCCAGAGACAGTATCTATCCTTCCCTCTTCATTAGGGCCTATGGCTAGGCATGTTGTTTCAGGCTGCTTGAAGAAAGTCTTTCCGGAATCTGTGATCAAACTTGTTGTCAATCCGGCATCTTCTGCCTTTCTTTTGTATTCTAACAATTCTTTCAGGCTGTCTACCCTTAGAACTATTTTTTTCATCCCTTCTTGCAGCCACTCATGCAATATTTTCTTGTCTGATTTTAGAACCGCTTCGACTGATGCGTGCGCGACCTGCGCAGACATCTTCCCTTTTCTCATTTCTAGGTCAGCCCTTACTAAGATTACTTGCTTCAAGCTCATTTTGATGGACATAGGATGCATTGATTAATAAAGCTTACTTCAACATTTTCTTCAGGAATAAAATGATTTTTACATAATCTTTTTAAACAAACCGAAAATAACCACCATTATGGGATTTACTCATAAAGAGTATTACGAAACAATAAAAGAATATCCTTTGGACAAGAGAATTGCTATCATAGCTGATTTTGACTTGACATTAACGG
>JAHFJF010000004.1:2535-20497 GCA_023245975.1 archaeon | reverse complement strand
CTGAAGCACAATCATTACAATTACCAGATACCTCGCTATTTGATTGCGCTAATATCTCAGAACCTCCTGGCAATTCAATCTCATAAGTGCTTGCCAAATTCCCTGATTGCGTTTCCATTGTGCATGAAGAAACTTTGTATGATTGCGTATCTAATGGCCATTGGAACTGGTTTCCTTCAGAACAAGATCCGAGAGATTGCAGATAGGCCGCAGTAAGCTTCCCTATGTCATCAATATCCTCAATTTCCAAGCCTGATGCGCGAAGCCTGCCACTCTGAGTTATTTCATTTACAGGATAAACGATTTCTTTCTGTAGAATATCACTGGCATCTTCTATATCTATATCCCTGTCCCCAATGTCATCTTGACTAAGATCAGTAGTTATCAGGCATACTGAATTTTCATTTTGTTTTAAAAGCTCTGGCAATGTCCTGAAAACAGAATCTGAATCAGCATAGAAAATCCCTTCATCTTCCCCAATCTGGGTTGACATCAAATCATCGGAATTTCCAACTAGCTTTATATCCCTGTCAAACAGGCAGACACTATCTATAGTGTCTAATCTCCTTTCGGAGAATATTGCATCCCTCTTGTTATATGCTGGCAGTAAAACCCCAATCTTTGCGCCCTGTATTAATTTTGTACTGCCTATAACTGCATCTTCGCTTGAAAGCAATGAAATAGAAACACCTTCTGCAGTATTCCTTATCAACATAAAATAATCTTGCGGCAAATGCCTTGACTCTAACTTGCAACCACACCTTACAAATTCTGTTGACAGGCAAGATTCTACACTGGATATAAATTTATCCATAGACTCAATAGTCTTTGCCTCTTCTTCTGGGACGATATCAAAAACCTCGTTTGCAATCTTTCCTACTTCGCTGAAAGTCTCCGGATAAAACTTTAATACAATCAATGCTATTACTACCATTAATGCAATTACAATTATAGCATACACAATGTAACTTCTTTCCATCTCTGCCATTATCTGCCGAATATCTCCTTTAGCTTTTCAATCCCCAATAACATCTTTTCCTTGAATTGCGTAAGAAAGATTATTCCAATAATAACTAATAATATTATTAAAACTGCAACAATTACCTCTTCTAGCTCAAGCTTTCCTTTCTTTTTGAAAATACTTCTCATCGGCCCCCACTCCTTTCTTCACTGCAGAATGTTGTCTCATCTTGGCTGAAAAAATAACCTAAACCGACCAATGGAGATACGAGATTTGCTAAAGAGGAACCTGCTATTTCTGAAGTTGCACTAACAACAAGCATCCTCTGCGTGTCTGGGGAATAGCAAAAGAAGAAGTTTGGATCATTAAATAAATCTGCTTCTGTAAAGCCAGCTTCTTTTGAAAGAATTATCTTATCGCCGCAATCATGTGGCCTCTGGTCATCAAATAAATTGATATAATACAATTGTCCTTCTGAAAGTTTTACCGGCTGATTTTCTTCCAATAAATTATTGGCAACACATAATGTCTGCCCGAAAGAGCCTGTCTGTAAATATTGATTATCGGATTTTGACCTGTCAGAAACAGCTTTGCCATTCTTGTGAGATTGTAAATAGAGATAATATTGCGGGAACAAAATATCTGATTTAGGCTTGAATGCAAATGGCGTGAATGTTTCATGACCAGCATTGCCTAAATCGAAATCTCCTTCACCAAACATGTGCCAGGTATCCTTAAGCAAGCCAGATAACCTCTCTTCATCAACAGGCTCTTCTATAAGCTCTATACTACAGGCAGTAGGCATCAATGATTTAAAGACGGCATTGCTTGATATCAATGCATTTGAAACGTAGCATACTGTCCTGTCCGCACTTTCTATTGAGAATAAACCTGTTAATGAACCGATTATGAATGCTGCAACTACCAAGAATCCAAGCAGTAATAATATCTTTGCTAATGTTTCTGTAGATATCCCGGCTGCCTTTTTATATATCTTAACCAAAAAGTACCCCCTTAAATCCACGGACAACAAGGAACAATATAATTCCCAACAACAAAGCAAGCAAAAGCAACACCACTGTCCTCATAGCCATCATTATAGGCCTCCTCCTGAAACTGCCCTTGATGATATCGTAACCGCTAAGAAATTAAAGACTATCATTGTCAATCCTGCCAGTATAATATAGAAGATTGCGCTCTTATATAGATTCCTTGCGAGAGAATCCTCTTCCTTCAGCTTATTCACTCCAGAATCAATCCCATTAGCCAAAATTGTCAATATGAAAACTACTTCTATCAGGTATAAGCCAACAACCATCTGGAAATAAAATGGAGGAATCAGCTTATCAATCGGGAATAATTCTGTGAACTGGCCCATTGCCCCAAACTGGCCTGCCGTAGATGATGCGCCGTCAGGAGATGCAGTTGCCTGCTGCAATGCAGGGCCCAAAGACCCTATGATTGATGTTATCATTGTGCCGATGCCAACAACTATACCAGAGATTACCGGTGATAGGAAAGAAATCTGCGCACGCATCGAACCGACAGTCTCAGCAAGAAGATCCTTTAACCTTTCATTTACCTTGTTTATCCTGTCAAGATATGTCGATATGCTGATCAAAGCCTTTGATACAACGCTCGGACCCTTCTGTGAAGTTTCTGCCATAATCTTCATGGAACTTTCTATCAATGAGCTTGGATACTGGTTTATTGCACCTACTTTTTCATCAAAAATCGCATCAGTAACACTTAACCCAAGCATCCTTATGTTCGTGTCAACAATACGCAAGAAATTTCCCGTTGGAGTCCCCTGCATGTTATTTGCAACATCACCAAATGACATCTCAGTAGGGAAACCGCCGCCAATCCTATTTCCAAGCTGGAACAAGGCACCCTGAAATTCTTTCTCAAGCTTTTTCGTCTCTTCCATTATGCCTATAAGCTTCCTGCTTTTTGCCTTATAATAACTTGAAAGGGCATAAGCCAATCCAAATGTAACAATCAAGCTAAACAATGCTGCACCTATTCCGAAAGGGCCTGACTCAATAGTATTACCTTCTGCATCTTGAGAAACCTGATAACCCATCAAAGAGCCGAAATTCTCATAATTCCCAAACGAGAACACAATATCCTCATAGCCGAATGCATGATATATCACTGGGAAAAATCCGATCAATAAGAATATTACTGCAAGAAATATTGCATATGACTTTGGCTCTATTTCCAAACCCAAAAAATTTACCTTTCTCATGGAGGCAAAGCGAGGATTGTCTTCTAGTATATTGCCTTCGCTATAGCCTACTGGCCTTTGAGACATTATCTTAAAACCGATAAAATAAACGCCAATCGGCAAGAAAACATTGTAAATTATCGCAAGCTGATACCATTTAACGCCAAGGAAACTGCCCATCAATGGAAGTATTATTAAGCCTAATACCGGAAGTATGACTCCAAGCATGTGCAAGGTTGTTATGGGGCTTTTGATATTTTGTGCGTAATGCAGCATGTTTTCATATGTGCCTTCTAGCATGACTTCCAATGCTTTCTCAAGAAGCTCAATCCTTCTTTGGTTATTGCCTTCCTGAACCGATGACCCTATAAGATGAAAAGACTCAACAAAATCTAGATTATAGGCTTTCCAATTTTCAAGATAATAGTCTATAGATTCCTTTATCGTAGAAAACCTGTTTGTTTCAACATCCCAGACAATTTTCCTTAAATCCAAAGATAATGGAGCATCAATATGCTCACCTGCGAACTTCACTGCATGCTCTAGATTAGAAGTGTGGCGCATGTACATGACAATATAAAGTATGCACATGACCATTTGGTTTGATGCACGCAAACGATGCATGTCCGCAATATGAATAGGATATTTGGCAATTGGCTTTAGGGCGATTATACCGCCTATTACAAAAATCAATACTGTTACGATTGAAACAGAGCCGAAAATAAGGTAAGATATCGCTCCAAGAAATATACCTAGCAATATCGAAAAGAGCATAACAAGTGTTGCAAAACTATATGCCGAGGCTGGCGTTATGTTCAGATGAGTAGTCCTTATTGCTTCTGCAAGCTTTGCCTCGTCTTCTTTTTTAGGCTCTATGTTCATTAATGTAGAAGAAAAATTGCATAATCTTTCGTAAAGGCTATTGCTCAGAATTAATGATTCCAAACGGAATGTCTCATATTCTTTTGTAAATACCCCATTAGAAGAAGGTTCATCCATCACATTCTTTCCAGATTGACCTTCAATCTTGTTACCGTATTTATTCAGAATTTTTTTGACATCACCTGAAATAGGTCGCATTGTTCACCACTTTTAATTGAATTGGATGTTTTAGATAGCTTATTACTATTTTGGTATTTGTTCCCTTCTAATTGTTCTCTTAAGCCACTCTTCCCATTCAAAAGCTATCCTCTTTGAATCCAAATATCCTACTTCTTCCCTCACACTAGATGAAATCCTGTGAAACATATCATTTGCCTGGATAACAAATGGTGCTTCCAGCATGGAATCATTCTTTGTCCTTGCCGAATAATCTACCAGCAATTTCTTTAGGTCTGCACGAAGTGTGATGTTTTCCCATATTGCATCCCAATTGCCTGCCCATTCTTTTACATTAGAACCTATACCTTTCAATATTTCTGATTCGCCATTCATCAATTCGGGAGTTATTTCCAATTGATCAGTTGCTGAATTATATTTCATCAAGTCAACAAAACCTCCTTCTGCCAATGGGTCTTCTTCCCATTCTTTCCTGACTTCTGTTATCTGTGTTACCCTTCTCCATTTGTGCAGGCCATCCGGGCTCCTTATAGGATTTGCAACAATTATAATGTCTGTAGCCTTGAAAGATGTCCTAGGTACGCCTAAATCATTAACAACCCTGTCAAAAACGCCATAAGGGGAATCTCCATGTATCGTGCCTGCAACAACATTGGCCAAAGCACCGATTCTCATAGATTCGTACAAAGCTATTGCCTCTTTAGACCTTACTTCACCTATAATCAAAGCCGAATCACCTAACCTTAAAGACGTCCTAATTCCTTCTGATGCTGATAATTCCGTGCCGCTTTCGACCAGGGCAGACCTTACTTTAAGAGGCTGTATGTCATAGCCCAACTTTCTTAATGATGTCGTAGGAAGTTCTAGGGTATCCTCTACCGAAATGATTCTATGCTTCCTCATTACTTCAACCAATACACCGCCCAACAAAGAAGTCTTACCCGAAGACCGCGTCCCAGCAATAAGCATTGTCCTGGCCCCATCAATCAAAAACGACATCAAGCCAGCCGCCATCGGATTTATCATCCTGTTCTTAGCGAACAGTGCCAATGTCCAAGGATCATCCCTGTGCCTCCTGAAAGAATATGCCAGCCCATAAGGGTTCAAAGGCTTACTAACTATTGAAACTCTCGCCCTCGCATCTGGCAGCTGCAATTCTGTATCTAAAATTGGATTGGCCTCGTCCAAAGGCCTTCCCGATAAAAGCCTGAATTTAGAGGCCCAGCTTTCTACATCATTCCTTGCCGGGATTAAGTTTGTATAGCAGTTGTCATACTGCCCATGAAGAACAAATATTGGCACTTCACCATTAGGAGAATTTATCTGTATGTCCTGAATATTCTGATCCTTCATCAACAACTCTATGAAACCAAAACCGATTGTATGCCTGATAAGAATCTCAGTAAGCTCCTTGATTTCTTTAGTCGTTAAATCCATGTCCTGATTGTCTGCCAATTCCCTTAACAAATCCCTTCCTATGTTTGAGAATGTCAATCTTAATTTTGAAGGATCTAGAAACTGCTCATTTCTGGGCTGATGCTCTGAGAGGACATTCTTAGCCAAATCGACCAATGCATACTTGTCTTCTGACAACTTGAATTCAGGCGGATTAAGATGATATAATGGCTTGATGTCATTTGGAACAGAGAAAATAGTTACTTCTGTATTCTTGTCAATGGTATATATCTCCAATTCCTCACCATCCAATGGGGGGCGTGCCATAATCCTTGTAAAAAGAAAATCCGGAGTTATTGTTGGCCTGAAAAAAAGCTTGTATGTCTCCCTATCACCAAGATTATAGCCAGCAAGATAAGATTTTGACATTTGAATAAGCTTTGTCTTGTCGAGAAGGTCGTACATCTCTGTCAATAATCTTATGAAAACTTCCCTCGATGCCCTTGCATTGGGATCTTCTGTAGATTTCTGCTTGACATTTTCTAGCCTTAATTGTCTTTTAAGCTCAACATAGGCACCGAGGGGATCTGTTCTTAAAAGATCATATATTATTCCCCTTACCAAGCCATGCCTATCGGCAAGGATGCCTGGCGATTCAAAACTAGTGCCCATTGCTTCTGGAGTTAATACTTTTTTTCGTTTTGTCAAATAGCCATAAATGTTAGCTATTTCCATAAGCATCTGTGTCTGCTCGAAATTATAGTTGTAATGCCTCCTCTGTAAAAAGGTTACCCTGGAAACTGATGGGTTTTCTGCGAGCTTGTCTATAAAATCCATCATTACATTTGGGCTTTCTTCAATCGAAGGAGAATATGGCACTGACTCATAATTTATCCTTAATACGTCTTCTTCACCTTCACGTATTATCTCATAACCGCTTTTTTCTGGCATTTGCTAAAATAATATTGTCTGGATTATTTAAAAACTATGGCTCTTAAAAATTAGATTTAGGCTCCACCTTTAAAGCTAAATACCAGATTTTCATGGAACAAAGCTTATTAAACCATAAATGCTACAATATTAATATGCCTGAGCAACAGAATTACGCCGACCAGGACCAAATAGTAATAGAACTTACAAACAGGCTGAGAGTCCTAGAAAGCAAGCAGAGCCTTTTCAGTGAAAGGCTTCTTGTTGTCAATCAAAACATGATTGAAGAATATAAGAGGCTGATGAAAGAGCTCAAAGCCATAGATTTTGAAATAAAAGATGTCAAGAAAGATTTGAATAACATAAAGAACATATTGAAACATCTTACAGAAGAAGCCTCTACTTTTGCTAAAAAAGACAGCCTGAGAGTATTGGAAAAATATATTAACTTATGGAACCCATTAAACTTTGTAACTGAGAAAGACGTAGAGAACATAATCAAAAGAACGCTAGAGGATCATGCCAGACAACCCAATCAACGAAGTGTTGCAGATGATGCAGCAGGGCAGACAAAAACAGGTGATAATAAGCAACCTCACAAAAAGGGGTTACACGTCACAGCAAATAAATGATGCAATAAACCAGGCTTCCATAAAAATAGGGGTCGTGGGAAAAATAGAAGGTGAGAATATACAAGGCGAAGAAACACCAACAAATGAAATGCAGGTTTCTGAATTGGACCAGCAGGAAGACATACCGGTACCTGCTCCTGAACAGGGATTTGGAAATGCTAGGCCCTCATACCAGCAAGCCGCTTCTCCAATACCTACTTCTCCATATCAGCAGTTCTCAAGCCCACAGCCACAATATTCATATGAAGAAATCCAATCTTTAGTGGAAGAGGTCATTGATGAAAGATGGAAAGAATTTTTGTCCACAATTGGAGATATCACATTATGGAAATCACAAATGGGTGATGAACAAGAAGCCATTAAGCAGGAAGTATTGAGAATGCAGGCAAGAATCGATAACCTGCAGGCTGCAGTACTCGGGAAAGTTGAGGAATATGGCAGCGGAATAAAAGAAGTAGGATTAGAAATGAAAGCCTTAGAAAAGGTATTTGAAAAGATACTTGAACCATTAAGCTCAAATATAAAAGAACTAAACAGGGTTACTGAACAATTAAGGAAAAACGTAAAATAATTTTATTTTCTTATAGAAGATGATATGAACCTTACTGCCTGTGCTGCAATCAAAAGCAAGACAATCATGCCCAAGATTCTTGGATGAAATATTATCTTTCCAACTTGCTGGGCGACATTGCTATCTCCAGTGCTTTCACCAGCACCGCCATAAATTGTCTGAATTTGTGCACCATATACCTGAGTTAAAGCATAGAAGAATATGATGAATGCAACCAAGAGTATTATCCAAACCATCCCCCTCTCTGAAAAAGCTTCTGCAACAGCTGACTCCTTTACACCGACAAATAAGAATAACATAATTATCAGAAGCACAAAAATAAACAATATTGTAAACCAGGGAGTAATTACTTTCACTATGCCAACTAAATCAGGCGTTAATAAAAAAAGCAAGGAGATTGCAAATGCAACCAAGGAATTAATCCCTGTTTTTTCACCGAAAACTTTTGTTTTTTCTAGTAATGCAAACAAGACTCCGAAAACTAACAAGAATACGAAAGCAGGCGCAAAATAGTCCAAGATGCCTATATCTAAGAAGGATGCCATTATTTCCCCCTGCCAAAAGCTTGTGGCCCAAATTCCTGCTTAGTCCATTTTCCCCAATCAGTTTTCTCTTCATCTTTAAACATCATTATAATTATCAAAAGTATTCCTACAAGCAATAAGATGCCTTTGTCTGTAGCAGACAGCCTAAGCCATGAAGGCAATGTTGTTGTAATGCCCGGGATCGAACTGAAAACTGACCAGCCTACACCGATTACTGAAGCTAAGACTGCAAGGAAGAAAGGCCATCCTGTCCAGCCTTCAGCAGACGTGCCGAAAATTCCAAGAACCAAAAGCAACATCATAACTACAAGAACAATTGCAGAAACTTTCGGAAGGAATTGATTAATCAATACGATTACTGCGGATGCCCTAATTGTAAAAAAAGCTATCAATACCGCAATAACAACATTGATATTCTTTGAACTTGGGCCAAATAACTTTACTTTTTGCAAAACGGCAAATATGACAGTGAATACCAGAATAAATGGTAGCAGTACCTGATAAAATCCTGCTGCCTCCAAATCACGGATAGTCTGCTGTAAATTTACACCTTCAAGAACCATTAGGATTTACTTTCTCCTGACGGAGTACCGCCGACAACGTAAACTATCGTGCCTATAACTACTATCACAAGTATGCTTGGAACCAAAACTGTCCCTGGATTAGCTGCGATATAAGCAATAATTGGATCAAGCCACCCAAAAGAGTTAAGGAAAATCAAAACAACTGCTATGAATGAAACTAATGTAAGAAAAACTGCCCACTTGCTATTTTCGAAGCTAAATGTCTTATCCCCCATAAATGAGCCTGCAAGCATCAAGAATGAAAGCAATATGATTAGGACCAATGCAACCAATGGCAAGGATAACTGCAAAGATGTTACAACCTCTTTTGCAGCAACTACAAAAAATGCAATTACAAAAGCAACCATTGAATTAAGATTTTTCTTAGGATAATCCTCGCCTTTGAACTTTTCAGTACCGAAAATCCTTGTCTTCTCTAAAATTCCAAATATAACCGTAAAAACAAGCAAGAAAGGCAGGATTACATCAAAAAAACCAAAATCTTTCAGGAACTCCACTGCATTGCCTAAGGCAGAAGCCATGCATTACGAAATGGAGAATATAATATATAAACTTTGTGTTCAGAAAAATAGAAAAAAATCGATAAGAAAAAATTAGTTGCTGTCTGTAACAGAAGAAGATTCCTCATCTTCTTCATAAGCTGGAACGGCAGCCCTTGAGATTAACATAACGTCTCCGATAGACTTAACCAAGTTGTGTGGCACTACTACGCCTTTGGCACCGCCCAGTATCTTTGTCAAGAAAGAATTCCTAGTGGCCTTGATTCTCCATCCGGAAACTTTGTTGTTGAGAAGGTATGCTTCTTCAACATCGCCGAAATAGTCGCCTGCATCGGTAAATACCTGCATGCCGTAAACGTCTGTAACATTCAATAGCTTTAGCATTTTTTATCCCCCTTATTTGTTTTTCTTGGGAAACATTTTTAACTATTTAAACATTTTCATTTATAGACATGAAATATTTTAACAACCTTACAGTAATAGGAACATCGCATATCTCCAAACATAGCATAAAAGAGGTTGAGGAAAGCATCGAATTATTGAATCCTGGGATCATTGCATTAGAACTAGATGGACCAAGATTAAATGCTTTACTATTGAAAAAAAGGCCAAAATTAAGCATTCAAATGGTAAAAGAGCTAGGAATTAAAGGCTTCTTATTTGCAGTTATAGGGGCATGGGTGGAAAGAAAGCTTGGAAAGATGGTGGGCACAACCCCTGGAAGCGAGATGAAGGCGGCTGCCAAATTAGCTATTAAAAAAAAATTAAAGATTGCACTAATAGACCGTGATTTGCGAATAACAATAAAGAACCTTTTCAAATACTTGACATGGAAAGAAAAATGGACCTTTATAAAAGAATTATTACTTAGTCTTCTGGGATTTGGCGAGATTGAAAGATTTGACTTAAGCAAAGTCCCTGAAAAAGAATTAATCAATCGGATGATCAAAAAGGTAAAAGTAAGCTACCCTTCCTTCTACAGGGCCCTAATAGAAGAAAGAAATATATTCATGGCAAAAGCTTTATATAACATAATCGAAAATAACAAAGATGTGAAGATACTGGCAGTAGTGGGTGCTGGCCACGAGGATGAAATAATATCTTTAATCAAAAAGGAGGCAGAAAAATCGTCTTCAAATATACAAAAGAGGAATTAAGAGCAGTACTAATTTCAGCATTAGTCCTAACATTAGTATTTGGCTTCAATGACGGTCAGCCAAAGTTTATTCTTTCTAATTGGATTGTTAACTTAGTCCGTGTTTTCATAATTGTCATAATTGGGGTAATAATCCATGACTTTGGGCATGACTTAATTGCAAAACGGAATGGCCTTCAAAGTGAATATAGGCTGTGGGGTGTAAGAAAATTTGGATTTGGAGAAAATATCTTCCCTAAGACTGTTCGACTTTTCGGTAAAGAAAGAGTAATAAAACAATTCCCTCTTGGAATAATAATTGCCTTGGCTTTAACTGTATTTTCTAACGGAAGACTCTACTGGGCAGCCATAAGCTCTTATGGTTTAATAATGGAGAAGGCAACCAGACTTGGCAAAAAGTTTGTTGATGTCACTGATTATGAAGAGGCAAAGATTGCGCTTGCCGGACCAATTGCAGTAACCTTTCTTATGTTATTCTTTAAGCTATTGAATGGTTCTGGGACATTTGACCAACTTGTAACAATCTATTCATGGATGGCTATATTTGATTTGCTGCCAATCCCTGGATTAGACGGGGCTAAAATCTTCTTCGGCTCTGTGCCACTTTACGTATTTAGCGCAAGCTTTGTTTTAAGTGCAGTCGTTCTTGCTTATGTCCTTGGAGCAATTCCTGCATTGATATTCTCAGTATTGGCAGCTTTGGCATTCTTGGCAGTTTATGCTTATTATTTTATTTACAAGTAATTTTTTTAGGGAATTTACCCAAATATATATAAATTGAGATTTGATTAGCGCCATTATGAATGGTCCCCTGCTGTTAATAGCTATTTTTGCAGGAATTATATTTCTGCTTTACTATCTTGGCATACTTGCCTATGTAGGGCTATTCTTATTTATTGCATTTGCGGCATTTGCTTTTTACAAACTATTTGTAAAGAAATTCGAGCCCTATGAATCTGCACTAGTTTATAGATTTGGGAGGCTGCACAGGATTTCTCCTGCTGGCTGGACGATAGTATTGCCATTGATAGAAACTGTCGGCGCAGTCGTCGACCTCCGTGAGCAAAAAGAACACATACTAATCCCGGTGATTACAAAAGAAGGTCTTAAAGTCAATATTATGGCTTTAGCTTATTTTTGTGTTAATAATGCACGTAATGCCATTCTTAACGTCAAAGATTATAGAGATTCCCTGCTAGAATTGATAGAAAGCGAAATAAGGGACATTGCAGGAGAATTCACTTTCACGCAGCTAGTTGTTAATGTTGAACAGCTTGAGGAAATATTAAAGAAGGACATATCCTCGCCTGTAGGCAACTGGGGCTTAGTTTTAAACAATTTCCAAATAGAACAAATAAAGCCTCCTGAACAAGTAATGCAGGCAATGGAACAAAAAAGAGTTTCAGCAGAAAATCTTGAAGCACAAAGATTTGTAGCTGAAGCAAGAAGGATAATAACTAGGGCATTAGGCGAAGGAACACAAAGCTTTGATGACAAAACAATTTCTTATTTGTATATTAAGGCATTGGAAAACATGAAATCTGCCAAGATGATGCTGCCTGCTGAATTCATGGGTGTAATGGGCGGTGGAAAACAAAATACATCCAGTACCAGCCAACAGTCTAATGGACAAGGAAAAAGTAATTTGGCACAAGGTATGATAGCAGGTACAACTTTCAGCAAAGCGCTCAACATGATTAGTGAAGAAGTTGCAAAAGATGCCACCATTGAACCTGAAGATTTGCAAAAGCATGATAAAATCAGAGATATTAATGTAAATGATGTTGAAGGGCTAAAGATAAAGGATGTTGGCCCCAATGATGTGGATGAGCCGAATAACAAGAAAGAATCAAATAATGAAGAAGCTGCAGCCGGATTTGATTCTTTGGATGGAGAAATCGATGGGGGTTTTGACGATTCTGAAAAGAAAAATATCCCTTAATAGCGATTTAACTAATTTAGAATAAACTTCTCAATCCCTTTTGTATCAGCCAGACAATAAGGAAATAAGAAAAGATAGAATTCATGCCAAAAGCTTCCATTACCAAGAAGAAAACGGCCATTAAATCTACCCAACTGGCAAAATCATCTATAAAGAATATTGACTTAAGGAAGAGGAAGAAGGCGGCCATTAGTGTAATAAACTGCATACTGGGGTAGAATCTAGTGCTAAACATCATTGCTGCAGCAAACAAGTCTATCAATGCAAATATCAATACAATCATAAAAACGAGCACGGTGATCAAGGTTTTATAACCCTTATGGACAACCACTTGACACACAAAAAACGCGTGAGGTTTATATAGAAAATAAAGATAATTCTAGACATATGCTGAAAGACATAAAGCCAAGACTATACCAAGAAGCAATACTTAACACCTGCGCAAAACAGAATACTCTAGTAGTATTGCCAACTGGACTTGGAAAAACTGCAATTGCAATGCTGCTTGCTGCGCATAGGCTTAAACTATATCCCAACTCCAAAATACTCTTTCTCGCACCAAGCAAGCCACTTGCGGCACAGCATTTAGATGCTTTCAAAAAGCATTTAGAAATCAATCCTGATGAAATGGAACTTTTCACTGGGGAAACAAAGCCTGAAAAGAGAGAAGAATCATGGAGAAAGGCCAAAATAATATTTTCAACACCACAGGGAATGAGCAATGATGTCATATGGAGCAGAATAAGCCTTGAGGATGTCAGCTGCCTAATAATTGACGAAGCACATAAGGCTACGGGTGATTATGATTATGTATGGCTTGCAAAAAACTATCACCAGAAAGCCAAATTTGAAAGAATATTGTGCTTAACTGCATCCCCAGGAGCAAACACGGACAAGATATTGGAAGTTTGCAAGAATTGCTATATAGAAGAGATAGAAGTAAGGACGAAAGAAGATGATGATGTAAAGCCATATGTACAGGATGTAGAAATAGATTATATCTCAATTGAATTACCTGAAGAGCTTAAAGCAATTAAAAAATTCTTAGATGCCAGCCTCAAATCCAAGATTGAAAAACTAAAATCATTCGGTTTAGGGAGTATGCAGAAAACAAAAGGAGATTTGCTGCAAATGCAAAAAGACCTGCATGGAAGGCTGGCTCGCGGTGAGAAAGACTTTGCATTATGGTCTGCATTATCATTACTGGCCGAGTCTATAAAGGTACAACATACTTCTGAACTGCTTGAAAGCCAAGGGGTCTCAGCCGCCATAAATTTTTTCAAAAAAGTAAAAGAAGAAGGTGAGAATGGAAAATCCAAGGCCACTAAAAATTTATTAAAAGATGAAAATTTCCTTGCGGCCTATGCAAAGGCGTCTGCACTTGAAAGCGAGTCAATAGAGCACCCAAAGATTGAAGAATTGA
Source organism: archaeon (assembly GCA_023245975.1). GTDB lineage: Archaea > Nanobdellota > Nanobdellia > SCGC-AAA011-G17 > GW2011-AR17 > JAHFJF01. The sequence continues at coordinate 6,569 of JAHFJF010000004.1, read as the reverse complement.
AAAGAATCGTCTTAGAGGAAATAAAAAACAACAAGGAATGCAAGATAATAATATTTACACAATTCAGAGATTCTGCAACAAGGATATCCCATGAATTAAATCATAATAAAGAGGTAGATTGCAATATTTTTGTGGGTCAGACCAAGAAAGGAGAAACTGGGATGAGCCAAAAAGAGCAAATTGCATTAATGCAGAATTTCCGGGAAGGGAAATTTAATACCTTGGTTGCTACTTCTGTTGCTGAAGAAGGAATAGACATTCCTTCAGTAAATTTAGTAGTGTTTTATGAGCCAGTGCCATCAGCAATAAGGCTAATACAAAGGCGCGGTAGGACTGGCCGACTGGAAAAAGGGAAAGTAATAATGCTAGTCACGAAAAATACCATTGACGAAACATATCGATGGGCAGCATCAAGGAAAGAGAAAAAGATGTATAATTCCCTGAAAGACATCAGAACAAAGCTCAAGAATACAACCAAAAAACAGCCAACATTATCAGATTACTCTCAAGAAGAAGGCATAAAGATATTTGCAGATACCAGGGAGCAGAGTTCCGGAGTTGTAAAATTGCTTTCAGACATGAATGCTGATGTAAAGATGCAGAGCCTAATAACTGCAGATTATATCATTTCTGGTCGCGTCGGAATAGAAAGGAAAAGTGTTTCTGATTTTGCAAGCTCAATTATTGACAGAAGGTTACTTATACAATTAAGGGAATTGAAAAACAATTTCGAAAGGCCATTGATTATAATTGAGGGAATGGAAGATATTTATTCTGTTAGGAATATCCACCCAAATGCAATCAGAGGAATGCTTGCCACAATTACAGTCTCTTATGGCATCCCGATTATCTATTCAAGAGATGCAAAAGATACTGCTGGATTAATAATGGCTATCGCCAAAAGAGAGCAAAACGATTCTGGGAAAAATTTCAATCCCCACACTGAAAAAAAGCCATTGTCTGCAAAAGAATTGCAGGAGTATATTGTGCAATCCCTACCAAATGTAGGAGAAACATTAGCTAAATCTCTACTAAAGGATTTCAAGAGCATTAAAAAGATAGTCAATGCAGAAATGGAAGATTTGAAACGGATAGAAAAAATCGGTGAAAAGAAAGCCGAAGATATCAGGAAGATATTGGATGCGAATTATGAAGATTAATCAAAATTTCTTTATAATCCCATAAACCCTTCCAGAACGTTCTAGTGTGCTCTTATACAAAGTAAATCCTGAAACTTCAAAACAAACTTGCTTAACTTCAACTGCCTTGGCAATTTTCATGAACTCATCTTTCTTCTTTACAGTTTTTACCCTTCCAATTGTCAAATGCGCCTGGAATTTCTGTTCAGAAGAGAATAAATCCAATAACTCTTCATCAATAACACGCTGCAAGGCAATCACTTCTTTTTCCGGATTCACCGATGCCCAGATAACATTCGGAATTCCAATTTCAGGGAAAAAACCCATCTTGCCAATACATAAATTTATTTTCTTAAACTTAATTTTTTCCAACTTGCCCACAATCAGCTGGATTTTATCTTCTTCAACTTCACCAATGAATTTCAGAGTAAGGTGCATATTTTTCTTGTAAACCCATGTTATCTTTGCCAATCCGGTAGAAAGCTTTTTTTGAATCCTTAATAGCTCATTCTTGGCATCATCTGATAATTCTAAAGCAATGAACAACCTAGTCATAATAATTCCGCCAATATCTTAGCTGCTAGCTTGGAAGTCATATTATTGACATCCCATCGTGGATTTACTTCAACTATGTCTGCCACCTTAAGACCCTTAAGCAGCTTAAGCCTCTGGACAAAATAAAGCAGTTCCCGGCTAGTCATCCCACAAGGCTCTGGGTAGCCTGTGCCGGGGGCAAATGCTGGATCAACAACATCTATGTCTATAGAAAGATAAAATGAAGGGAATTTATTTGCAAACTCCATTACTGCATCGCAACTATCTTCAACGTCATGAGACATATTCTGCATCAATATATGGTTTACTTTCTTTTCTTTCAAATAAGCCAATTCTTTCTTGTCAGCATTCCTTATTCCGATAATCATAATATTCTCAGGCGAGATAATCTTTTCATCAATGAGATATTTCACCCAATCACCGTGCGTTACAAAATTAAACATGTGATAAACATCTGGATGTGCATCGAAGATTATAAGGCCCGCATTCTTATTAGAAGAAGCAAATGCCTTGAAAAGTGAATAGGTTATAGCATGATCTCCACCAAGAAAAATACCAGTTTTACCTTTGGCCTGCTTAAAAATCGTTTCATGAATCTTATTCAAGTCTGTTTCATCATCTATTTTTATCTCATCTAATTCATATTTTGGCTCTGAACCATGGGAGTCGGTCCAGATATTCTTTAATTCCCCAACTATTGATTCTGGAGCTTTCTCTGAACCAGATTTTTCCAATCCACCTTGGGAGGTTGACACTTTTATGATATGCTGCATTTAATCACCCGTACATTGTCTTATATTCATCACCAACTTTGGGAAAAAGCTTATTGAATGAATCTATGAAATCCTTTTCCAGCACATGGTCTCTTTTCTCACGGATTGCAAAATATCCTGCTTCTGTACATAGCCCCCTTATCTCTGCGCCTGATAAGCCTTCAGTCATATGGACTAGTTTTTTAGAATTTACTTTCTTAAGGTTCATCTTGCCCACATAAAGGTCTAAGATTTCTAATCTTGCATCTTCGGTGGGAATTCCAACTTCAATTTGCCTTTCCAATCTGCCTGGCCTCAATAATGCTGGGTCAAGCATATCCAGCCTGTTTGTAGCTGCTATTATCTTAACATTCTCCAATGGTCTAAACCCGTCTATCTCAGAAAGAAGCTGTATGAAAGTCCTTTGTACTTCCCTTTCCCCTGAAGTTGCAGAATCTGTCCTGATTGAAGCTATAGAATCAATCTCATCTATGAAAATAATTGAAGGTGCCCTCTTCCTTGCCATCTCGAATATTTCCCTGACTAATTTGGCCCCCTCACCAATGTATTTCTGGACTACCTCTGAGCCAGTAATCTCAATAAAGAATGATTTTGTTGAAGATGCCAGAGCTTTAGCCATCATTGTCTTTCCACAACCCGGGGGACCGTAAAGCAAAACACCCTTAGGCGGAATTATCCCTATAGATTTGAAGATTTCTGGATTCAGCAAAGGCAGTTCTACTATTTCCCTTAAATCATTTATAGCATCTTTATTCCCAGCAATGTCATCCCACTTTACATCAGTTGATTTGCTCAGGATGAATGATTCTGCCCCCGAGCCAGAATGCGATTCCAATTTGCCAATCACTGTCAATGATCTCTGCTCAACGATTGCCTTGTCTTTTATTGCAAGTTTTATACCTTCCAAAACATCAACAAGGAAAAGGCTATTGTTAATCCTCACTATTGGCTTGCCATTGTGAAATCCTTTTACATCACCAACTAAAGAAGGAGATTTCCGATATTTCTCCAACTCAGACCTCATATGAGATAGAGATTTTTTTAGTAATTCATTTTCTTGCAAGATGTCTGTTTCTGTTCTTGAAAAATTATAGTTTCCAACTTTTACTTCCGTCATCTTGTCACCGTAAATGATTTAACCTGCTCTAAAAGCTGCTTTGCTTTCTTGTTCTTTTCAAAATGTTTCCTAGTAGGTTCTAAAATACTGCTTAATGAAGTAGCAACGGACTTTTTTAAATCTAAGGGATGTATATTCCCTTCAGAATACATTTTTTCCAATTCATGATAACTATTTACAGTAAGATTGCCTCCATATTTCGAAGGCCTTTCTATCTCAATGCTTTTTTGTTTCTCAAAAATAATGTACTTAGTGTATTCCAAAACAGGATTGTCAACAACAATCTTTGCAGGGCAATATGCATTATTTATCTTTTTAGATATTTCCTGCTCCGAATCTGTCATGAATATTGCTGAATTCGGATTTGATTTTGACATCTTCATGGCGATTTTCTTTTCTGTCGGGTCAGTTATATTTTTGGGGGGCTCTGACAATCCCCTTAGCATGTGA